>CBFGJP010000161.1:0-1504 GCA_965649105.1 Caldifarciminota bacterium | reverse complement strand
TTATCTTTTTTGCTAAATCAAGGGCTTTTTCTGCCCACGGTATTGCCATATGCCATGCCCCCATTTTATGATAAATAGTTGCAATGCAGTAGTGCAGTCTAAAATTTTGATTTAAATCGGCGAATTTTTCATATTTTTGCTTAAGTTCTTGTGCGAGTCTCAGTGCCTTTTTGAAATTGCCCAAGTTTGCATATGCAAAGGCACGATTGGTTTCAATAGTAATCATTATATTCAGGTCTGGTTTTAATTTTTTTGATTTAATAAACTCTTTTGCTTTCTTTGTTGTCTTGAGCACCTCTTCATTTTTGCCTAAACGCAATTGGGCAAAGGTCATATCTTTATAAATAATTGGAATCAATCTTTCATTTCTCTTTTTTAAGTTATCTTTCAAAAAGGCGAGTGCAATTATATAATGATTTAGGGCTTCTTGATATTGACCAGCACGACGTAAGTCATTTGCTGAATCAATAAAAAGGGGGAGGAGTTTTTGGCTGAGCAGATGGCGGTTTGTGGAGATTAGTCTCAAAAGTGTTTCTTCATAAGACAATGCTTTTTGAAACTCTCTTTTGGTTTTTAATTCTTTAATGATTTTAATCAAAAGATTGAGTAATTTATTGGGTTCTTTGTCTGCTGACATGAACTGTCTCAAAGCCTCTTCTTTTATTCTTCTTTTCAACAGAAAATTACCAAGTTTAGAATGTAAAATTCTCTTTTCCCGGAAAGGTATAAGATTATAAACACATTCTTTTATTAAGGGATGAGAAAAGGCGTATTTTTCTTGCATTTCATAAATGAGACCGCTTTTTAGGATATCTTCCATTTCATCAGAATTTATCTCACAATCCAGCATATCAAGGGTGAAGGAATCACTATAGATTAATGAGGATTGCCTGAGAAACTCCTGGGCATCATTTGAGAAAATTTCAAACTGTTTTTTTACAAGTTGCAAGAGCGTATCAGGTAGCCCTATCTCCGGATAACTATTTGTGATGGTCCATTTATGTTTTTCTGTATGAAAATATATAATACCTTTCCTAATCAAAAATAATAAGAACTCGGTTGTAAATAACGGGGCGCCCTGTGTTTTATCGTAAATCCAGTCAAACAGATTACTAGGAAGTTCATCTTTAAACATCAACTCATTGAATTTATGGACATCTTTTTGAGTTAATGGCTCTAAATTTATCTGAAGTAGGGGAGAGGTCTGTTTTAGAGAGTTTATCCATATCTGGGTTTTATCATCGGGTCTTGTCCCTGCTACAACTAATACAGGGAGATTAACAATATTACTGCTCAAGAGTGTTATGAAATTTTTTATTTCTCCACTTGCGTTGTGTAAATCATCTATAAATAAAACAACGGGATAGAAACGCGTTAGATTCTGTAACAATTGGAAGCCTATTGTTGGGGTAAGATTTTTCTCTAAATCCTCTTTTGGTTCATAAGGATAGATAGATTTTAAAATCGGGAAATTTTTTATATATAAATTATAAAAATTTTCGTT
>CBFGJP010000160.1:0-1614 GCA_965649105.1 Caldifarciminota bacterium | reverse complement strand
TGTGAATTTAGATATCCCACCCAATATCATTTTTGCATTAATAGGTAAAAGTGGTGCTGGTAAGACCACTCTATGTCGTTTGCTTGTCCGTTTTTATGATCCTATCCAAGGTGTGATACTATTAGATGGTAAAGATATAAGGAGACTCACACTTTCTTCACTTAGAAAATCTATCTTTTTTATGCTCCAGAATGATTATGTTTTTTAAGGAACCTTATGGGAAAATATAACATACGGACTTAAATCAGTTACCAAAGATGATGTCTATCGGGCATGCAAGGAAGTTGCACTTGATTTTGCTGAGCTACTCCCTAATGGTTATGAAACAAAAATTGGCCAAGATGGCATCAATCTTTCTGTAGGTGAGGCACAGCGTATTACACTAGCAAGGGCTTTTTTAATCAAACCAAAAGTGTTGATTTTGGATGAACCTACTGCATTTATTGATGTTGAAACCGAAAATAAAATAAAGAATTCTTTGATAAAATTGAAAGAAAGTACGACAATAATTTTAATTGCGCACCGTCTATCCACAGTGATGATTGCTGATAAAATTGGGGTTATACAAAATGGCCAAGTTGTTGAAGTTGGCACACATCGCCAGTTATTGGAGAAAAATGGGGTGTACCGGAAAATTTATGGCTCAATTTTAGGAAAATGAAATGGAAAAAGTAGACATAAACGCTTTCTTTTTAGAAAATGAAGAGGCGGTTTATAATATAAAACTTTTTAGGAGTATTGAGAGAATTGAAGAAATTGGAATACTGACCACATCGATAAAAAGAGAGACGAACTTTAAAGTGGTAAATACTACACAAATTTTTTTAAAAGATATCGTGGAGAAAACAGTAGTGTGCTTAAATTCTGATTTTCAACCCTATTTTTATGAATCGCATATAATATCCCCAAAAGGGAATATCACAGTTACATGTGAGTTTCAAAAAAATAAATACATTATAAAAGTTATATCTCTGCATAAAGTTCAAGAAGTTAAATTACCAAGGGCTACTAATTATTTTGAAAATACCTCGGCTATATATTTATTCAGGCTAATAGCGTTTAAAGCGATACCTATCAAGGAGTTATATATAGTCAACCTCAATTATGCAACAAAAACTTTTATTAAAGTAGAAACGATTGAAGAGGAGATAACAAAATGCAATTTGGGGGAGGTATTATGTTGTGGAGTAAAAGTTTCCTTTCCTGAACACCCTTCTTTGCCAGTTCAAAAATTCCTTTACAAAAAAGAGAATCCGCATTATTTGATTAAAAACATTGCTGGGGAACAAATTATTGAAATTACAGAGATAGGATGTAAAGATGACAGTCTTTAAGCCAAGAAATTCAATCATAGGTTGGCTCATTAGTACAATTATCCCTCTATTTATATTTTATCTTTTTCTGCTCAACCTAAGGTTGGTAAGAACAGGACGGGGTTCTATCTTGGGCATCTTGATTATGGCTATCCTCTTTATAGCGGCGCTCTTCTTTTTGATTATATATTCTTCAATGCACTATGAATTTAGGCATACCGAATTATATTTAAAATGCGGTCCGATTTGCTACAAAATACCATATTCTGAAGTTAAAGAGATTGTTAAGACAGATTTACGA
>CBFGJP010000159.1:0-1651 GCA_965649105.1 Caldifarciminota bacterium | reverse complement strand
GGAGTTGGTGCCGGCGACGATTGAGACGATTCGGTTGAAATTACTTAAGGTTGGGGCGTTAGGGAAAGAGACGGTGTGTCTTTGCTAAAATACTACAAATTTTGCAGGAAGTGATTCCTTCCGATTTAGAAATCAGTTTAAATTTGTAAGAAGATACCCAAAATCAAGCCAATTTTTGGGAAAAATATTCATTTCAAAGTTTAATATGAATAATGCGGGTTGGGCAATTGTCAAATCATCAATTTGATAATGTAAAGATAATTAGCCTGTGCATAAATTTTTATTTACGCCATTCGGCAATTAGGCAATTGCCGAATACAGTTTTATAGTTTAATGATTAACAACAGAACAGGGAATTTACTACCGTAATAGGAAATCTTAATAGATTACCAATTTTCTTGTGTCTTGCTCCTTCTCGCTATGCATCCTCACAAAATATACCCCACTACTCAGCCCCTTAGTGCTGAATTCAACAATATAGATACCGGGTTCTGAAGGTGCTTTATAGAGATCTCTGACGAGCCTTCCGGAAGCAGCGTATAACCTTATTGAACATTCTCGGGAGGATTTCGTCTCAAAGATAAGCTTAACTTGAGAATTTTTCTTAACCAGCGTGGGCACAAAGAATAATGAGAGGTTGTCCTTTGTTCTATTTTCGGTAATATTATGGGTGATATCGGTGCTCACCCAGAAACGCCTGCCACCTTCGTAATAGAATAATGCGCCATTACAGGCAAGCAAACCACCAAAGTAATGGGGGATGGGAAAGACCTCCTGCTCAATTGTATTCCCGGTGTTAAAAGACCGTGCAATATATACAGAATCTGCACCCTGATATAGGAAATATAGATTGCCATTCGGTGCGACATCAGTTGAGAAATTTGCATATCCATTGAATGTTATACTGTCAAGAGTATTGGTCAGGAGATGATAACGATAGATTGGCACATCGGTGAGATAGAGGATTTTCTGGTTGTTGTCATAAGAGATTTCATTTGTCTGTTGTCCCGGGTCAATCGTCAAGAATTGCCAGGTTGCACCTCGATCAAAACTCACAAAGACTGAATCATCTGTTTCTACAAAGATTGTATCAAGACCGGCAAGGTTGGAGAGCGAAACTGGTTTTGCAAAGACGGGTGTGAAGTTTGTGCCACCGGTTGTGGAGCGTATTAAGAATGTATCACAGAGTCCAATGATGGTATTGGGATCACCTGTAATCAAAAAATCTGTAGGTAGATAATTGGAATCTACCTTTGTCCAGTTTGCACCACCATCAGAAGAGGTGAATATCGTTCCCATTGAGGGGGTTGTGCCTGAAATTTGCACATCTATACAGGATGTAATAAGGAAATTAGGATTGGTTGGTGCGGATTCAATTGCTGAGCCCACTACGAGAAAGTTCTTTAATGTATCATAAGTGGCACCGTAGTTTCTAATGCGGTAGATTGTCCCGCCAAGGCCGATACCATAAAAGACTGTATCAACCGATGGATAACTTACAGCACCAGAACTGATAAGGGTGTGCGCATATAAATTATTTCTTTGAACCGTCCAGGACAAGCCTTCATCTGTGGATTTATAAACACCTTTGCCGAGACTGCCTGCATAATATGTTCCAGAGCCAGCATAGCTAATAAAAATTCCAATCTCC
>CBFGJP010000158.1:0-1737 GCA_965649105.1 Caldifarciminota bacterium | reverse complement strand
TAAATCTTCTCTATTGACCAGAAAGTCAAGGTCAACTGTTGTGCGCGGGATGCCCAAAACTAAAAGTGAAAAACCGCCGATGAGTCCATATCGGATATTGGACTTCTCAAAATTTTTTGTAAGAGATGAGAGAACCTTCCTAAACTTCATATTATCTTCTGTTCCTTATATTCCCCATAGACATTTTTAAGTTCGGTAGTAATCTCGCCAACTGTAGCATAAACTCTCACACAATCAAGGATATAAGACATCAGATTTTCACCTTTCTCCGCGGCGGACTTTAAACGAGTAAGCGTTTCCTTAACCTTCTTATTATTCCTTTCTTTTACTATCTTTTTCAAACTCTCAATCTGCTTTTGAACAACCTTTGGATTAACCCTTAAAATTTTAGGCTTTGTCTTATCTTCGCTTTTGAATTTATTAACGCCCAGGATATTTATCTTGCCACTTTCTATCTTCTTCTGGTATTCATAGGCACTTTTATGGATTTCCCTCTGAAAATAACCCTGTTCAATCGCCTTTATCGCACCACCCATTTCTTCTATTCTTTCAATATATTCCATTGCCTCTCTTTCTATTCTATTTGTCATAGCCTCAATTGCATAGGAACCACCTAAGGGGTCAATGATTTCAGGAATACCTGTCTCGTATGCTATTAACTGCTGGGTCCTCAATGCTAATTTAACCGAGTCCTCGGTAGGAAGTCCCAGTGCCTCATCAAAAGAATTCGTATGTAATGACTGGGTGCCACCAAAGACGGCGGCAAGTGCCTGATAGGCAACCCTTATTGCGTTATTCAATGGCTCCTGGGCGGTAAGGGTGCAACCTGCGGTCTGCGTGTGGAACCTTATCATCCATGATTTTGGATTTTTTGCTCCAAATTTTTCTTTCATTATCCGTGCCCAGAGTCGGCGGGCAGCACGGAATTTTGCGACTTCCTCAAGAAAATTATTATGGCAATTAAAGAAAAAAGAAAGGCGCGGTGCAAATGAATCTATTTCCAAACCCCTTTTTATCGCCGCATTGACATAGGCAATGCCATTAGAGAATGTGAATGCGACTTCCTGGACTGCGGTTGAACCTGCCTCCCTGATGTGGTAACCTGATATTGAAATCGTATTCCATTTGGGCAGATTCTTACTACAATATTCAATCAGGTCAATCGTAAGTTTCATTGAGGGCTCAGGTGGGAAGATATAAGTTCCCCGGGCAATATACTCTTTTAAGATATCGTTTTGAACGGTTCCTTCAAGGACTGCTGGTGATACTCCCTGTTTTTCAGCAACGGCAATATACATACATAAGATAATTGGGGCGGTAGCATTTATCGTCATTGAGGTGCTCACTTTATCAAGGGGGATGCCTCTAAACAGTATCTCCATATCAGCAAGTGTATCTATGGCAACACCGGTCTTACCCACCTCACCTAAAGCCATTGGATGTGTAGAATCATATCCCATCTGGGTAGGAAGGTCAAATGCTACAGATAAACCGGTCTGTCCCTGCTCCAACAGATAGTGGTATCGCTTGTTTGATTCTTCGGCGGTTCCAAAGCCTGCATACTGACGCATTGTCCAGAATTTACCCGAGTACATTGTCGGATAGATACCACGGGTAAATGGGTATTCACCGGGATTACCCAGGTCTCGGTCGTAATTTAGGTCTTTTATGTGTTCTGGATTATATAACATATTGCAGTATCACTATATTCGCATTATCGTCCCGACAAAGAAGTCT
>CBFGJP010000157.1:0-1864 GCA_965649105.1 Caldifarciminota bacterium | reverse complement strand
CAGCTCACGCTGAAGTGTCCCTAATTTCTGGCCATCCTTTTCGGCGGTTTTTATAGCCTCTCTCAGTGATTTCTCTTCTCTTTTCAACTCCTGAATTGTCTTTTTCAATTCTTCCACTTCGCCGGTTAGTTCCATCTGGGTGGAATATGTTTCAGCAAGCTTTTCTTCGGCTGACTTTAATTCCTTGTTTTTTGCCGCAAGGTCTTTTTCAACTTTTTCAAGCTGACCTAATTTTTCTTCGAGGTCAGCAAGGATATCAATATCTTCCTTTTTCGCCATAACACCCCCTCTACACGCTTACTAAATGAGAACTTAACCTTTCTGATAAAATCTCTTTGTTCCCTGACGGTATAACGGTCTGGATATATTTTGCCCTGATAATACTCAATGGATGTGGTTTAAAACCGCGCACACCCTTTCTGACCACAAGATTTCTCAATGGATGAAATAGAAAAACACCTGGTGCCTCATCGATTATCTTTTCTTCAATTTCCTGATAATATTTTATTCGCTGTTTTACATTCCTTATCTGTCGGGCATTATCGATCATTTTATCAATATCTGTATTTGAGAAAAAGAAAGTATTTCCCGTATAACCAAATGAATTTGTATGGAACAAAGGATAAATAAAATTATCAGGATCTCCGGTATCACTTATCCAACCTTGAAGACAGATTAAAAATTTACCTTTGTAACAGTTCTCCAGAAAATCATGCCAGGGCATTGGATTTATATCAATCTTTATGCCAATTTCATTAAGATTTGATTTAATAAATTCTGCCCTTCTGATTGAATTTGTTGTGTCACTGACAAGCAGTGGATATCTATCTGGCAATCCAGCGGGGAATCCGGCCTGAGTAAGTAATTGTCGGCTTCTTGAAGGGTCGTACTTATAACCACCGAGCCTTTTATTGTAAACCGGCATTGATGGTGGAAATATGCCTTTTGCTGGTATCGCCTGATCTTTTAACAAATCATTAACCATTTTTTCTACATTTATTCCATAGGAAATTGCCTGTCTAACGAGTTTATTGTTAAAAGGATGTTTCTGACAGTGAAAACATAAAAATTGAACTGAGAGTTCCGGTGTAGTTATTAACGATTCCGGAAACTCCTGTTTTACTTTACGCAATAATCGTTGTCCTGGCTGGTATATTGATAATTCGCCCCTCTTAAATAATTCATATCCAGTCTCATCATCAACTGTGATAATGAATTGCAATAAATCTATTGAAGGTCTACCTTCAAAATAGAAATCATTCGCCTCAAGAATCAATTCTTTACCTTGCTCCCATTTTATAACCTTGAATGGACCAATTCCTACAGGTAGTTCACCATCAATGTAGGGATCCGCAATATTCGTTGCAAAACTTGATAGAAACGCCAGGTATGGATACTCAAGTCTTACTTTAATTCGATACTGGTCAAGAACCTTCACCCATAACAAATTTTCATCCTTATGCTGCAAATAATCCCTTGCGCCCGCAATCATTTCCAGAAGATTGCGATTTGGACCATTCAAACCTCTTAATATGCCTGCCTTAACCTCATCAATGTTTAGCTTTTTCCCATTGGCATATTTTAAATTATCGCGTAAATGAAAGATATATTCTTTACCATCTTCAGACATACTATATTCATCACAAAGTCCAGGGATTATACTTGTGCCAAAACCAAACTGGAATAACCCCGCCGAGTAGTTTACAATTACTTGCTGGGATGTCGCATCCGTTTTTAAATCTGGTTTCAGTGTTACAGGATCGTTAAACAAATTTATCTTAAAGACATTTTTTGATTCTACAATATGGAAATCAAATTCCTTTTCGGACAGAAGATTTTGTATATAGGATTGAAAATTTAAAAC
>CBFGJP010000156.1:0-1869 GCA_965649105.1 Caldifarciminota bacterium | reverse complement strand
CGATTGAGGGTGCTGAAATACTCAGGAAGGTGGACGGTTGCTCGGCCGGATGCATCTAATATTACTTCGCCATCATAGAGATTGCGCATCTCCGGACCTTCAATGAAGTAGTGGTTTAGAATCTTATTATATGGGTCAAGGGGATGGTCAATCGTGAATGAACCGCCGGCTTTGGAGAGTGTTCCACAGCGGAGCTGGGCTGATGCGGTTGCGACCTCACCATTGAATGCCGAAGAGTTAACAAAACCGGAAGGAACTACAGAGTGATAATTGGTAGTGAAACTGTAATTCGCAGCAGAGGTATCTATTTCACCGCCAGCAACCGTGGAGCGAACACCCGAGGCAGCATTCCACAATCCACCACTTATCACCGCATCATCAATTGAGGCCGTATTACCCATACCACCGCCGACCGCGGCGCGGAGGCCGCTCGCCGTGTTGCTATACCCGCCGGCAACCGTGGCACGGCTGCCGCTCGCCGTGTTGCTCTCCCCGCCGGCAACCGTGGCATACCAGTTGCTCGCCGTGTTGCTATACCCGCCGCCAACCGTGGCACGGCTGCCGCTCGCCGTGTTGCTATGCCCGCCGGCAACCGTGGCATGCTCGCCGCTCGCCGTGTTGCTATACCCGCCGCCAACCGTGGCACTATTGCCGCTCGCCGTGTTACCCTCCCCGCCGCCAACCGTGGCATTCCAGTTGCTCGCCGTGTTGCTATGCCCGCCGGCAACGGTGGCATTCCAGTTGCTCGCCGTGTTGCTATACCCGCCGCCAACCGTGGCGCGGAGGCCGCTCGCCGTGTTGCTATCCCCGCCGGCAACGGTGGAGCGAAACCCCGAGGCGGTGTTATAATAGCCACCACCAACAACCGCATCAGCAATTGAGGCGGTATTGTGGTAGCCACCCCCAACAAAACTTGACGCACCCGAGGCGGTATTGGACCCACCGCCACAGATAGTTGCACGCTTGGCCAACGCTTTGTTGGTATCTCCGCCCACAACCGTGGCAAAGGAATCGGTCGGCTCATCGCCTGCGAGGTTCATATAGCCGGAGAGTATCCCACCATAAACAGCCTTTACCGTGTCCGAATTTCCACCGGTAATCGCGGCAAAGTCGCCGCTGGCGGCGTTTTTATGTCCACCACCAATTGTGGTGTAGATACCGCTTGCAGTGTGGCCCCATCCACCGCCGATTGTGGCGTCAGAGCCACTTGCAGTGTTGGACCCTCCGCCGGCAACTATGGCTAAATTGCCGCTGGCTTTATTGATGTATCCGCCTAATACTGTGCAATATTCATAATTTTGCCCTGAGGTTCCGGTTGTGCAGGCAACACCAAGATTGGTATGGGTATAGCGATAGTTACCATAGAGCATATTATTTGAACCACCCCGGGCAATTCCCAATCGCCTGATTGTAAAAAGGACTGAATCCGGTGTCCCTCTTACCCAGTCATTGTCACCGCCACCCACCTGGTCATCTGCCGGTGCCCACTGGGCTCCATTCCATTTTAAGACCTGATTATTTGCTGGTGCATTTGATGAGACAGGTCTTGTTTGAATCCCTGAAACTGTTGGATTGGGATAGGTTCCTGACAGGTCGCCCGAGGCAGACTCTCCTGAATTGATGAACCTCGTATCAAGGTCATTAAGAGTCTGACCACCAATGCGCACAGCACCAGTAGCACTATCAGAGATGGTAGCAGTATATGACCAGGGAGCACTTGTGATTTCGGTCCTCGGGCTCATAACCTGCCCCTCAACCGTCAATTCCAGAAATCTTGACTGTCCGGGTAAGAATATGTTTAATGGGACATTGGTCAGGATATGATGGAATATACCCGAAGTGACCACAATTGATTGGTTGCCTGAAGAC
>CBFGJP010000155.1:0-1875 GCA_965649105.1 Caldifarciminota bacterium | reverse complement strand
CACCTTCACCGGATGTTCAAAATCTTTCATTGCCACTCTTTTAACAGCAGTATTCAGTTCTTCTACAGGACGGCTTAAGTATTTTGACGAAAATATTCCCATCATTATGGCAATACCAAGAGAGACAAAACCAGCAAGCACAGAAAATGTATATAGTCTGGCTAAACTCGCATAGACCATATGATGGGGTTGAGAAACGACGATACCCCAGCCAATAGAGGGTATAGAGATAAATGTTCCAAATAATTTCCTATCTTCATCGTCCTTATAATCATAGGAAATACTTAACTCAGTTGTGAAGAGGGAACCAAGGTTTTTAATCTTTTTAAAAATCCCGACATCTGACACATTCTTTCTTCTTTTTACAAGATCAGGTTCACTATGTCCAATCAATGTACCATCCTGGGTAACAATACATATGAGACCACCAATACCAAAACGGCGTATAGAAAGATAATTTAGATATTCTGGAATCCAGGAGAGCCTCATCCCCGCGCTTAAATATCCAAGCAATTCATTGTTTAAATTCCAGGGCACGATCACTTCTAAGACAGGGAATGAATCCTCCTCTGGATAGAAGGTATTGAACAGGACCCTGGCCTTCTCAATTTTATTTCTTATTTCATCGGGGAGTTGCTTTTGAATTCTAAAGTTGGTCGGAGAAAACTGGTCAACGAGCTCACCTGCGGGATTATAAATGCCAACATAATTTATCATTTTTTGATAGGAAAGAAGCGTCTTTACATACTCAACCTTCTGTTCTACTGAGAGTTTGTAGTCATTGAATGTCGTAATAATGTCGTTAAGGGTATTTTCCAATTCTTGAGTTTTTGAAAAAATATCCTTGGCAATTTCATCCGCAATAGCGGCTGCATAATCTTTTGCCGAGAGTCTTAAAGAATCCACATTGAGCCGCGAAAGAATAAAGGTAAGGAGGACGGTGGTAAAAAGGACAATGAGCGAATTTAAAAAGGCAATCTCATGACTGATTTTTCTTTTCACCATCCCCCTCCTTTTTATCACTACATCCTTATCTCAAGGACAAACCCTAAGATGGAATAGATAACAGACCTATTACGAGCAAATGAAGGCTTATGGGTTTCATTGCTGAAGTAGACCCCCTTGGCATGGAGATTGAGAAACCAGTTTTGATCCAGACGAATAGCAAAGCCCATACAAAGTTCTCCTGAGGTATCAATAAATCTATCCCATTTATCCCCGGATTGGGCAATGGGCTCTCCATTCAGGGTATTACGCCACCAAGTAAAACCAGCACCAATTTTAAGGAATGGAATAATAACCCTTTTACCAAACTCTTTTTTTAACCCGGCTCCAATAGAAACGAGTTCTGTTGCAAAGAGGGAATCGGCTATTTTCTTTTCAACCCATCCCCCTGAAAAGTCTATGTAAAAACCTCTGTCTTGAGAAAAGAGTTTGGTAAATCCCAAATTAAAATAGGAGTTCTTTCCTTTTGGGATGACTAAGATACCACTACCAAAACTAATAATGGTTACCTTTTTCCGAACAGGAACAACAAGTTCATATTCGGTCTTATTATTTGCCTTATCAATCGCCTTTATAGAAACCTTCTTAATCCCGAAAGGTAGGGTGTATGAGAATGAGCCATCCTTGTTAACCTTTATTTCTTTGTCATTTATAAAAAGCCTCGCATCGGGTTCAGTTGTGCCTGTAACAATAGTATTGCCTTTCTCATCAATAATAACCTCTCCTTTCAGTGCTGGTTTTAGTGTATCTTTGGCAACCTTAAATGCCCTATATTGTGAGAACTTACCTTCAAGGCTATCCTTGTCTATACCACTTAACCGCCAGTAATATCTACCTTCGGGGAATTGGGTGATCAAAGAGTCTGCTGTT
>CBFGJP010000154.1:476-1890 GCA_965649105.1 Caldifarciminota bacterium | reverse complement strand
TAATGGCATTTCAATGAGTGCAAATTACACCCAACAGCGATATGGAACCAATATTTTCTATAGAAGGATTTTTAAAAATTATGTAAATCCATCAAATCTTTTAGTAGAACCTGGGAACTGGTTTCAATTGAATAATTACTTCCATCCTCTTTATTGGTTATCCATAAATCAGGATATCGCTTACTCAAGTTTCTATGATGTAAATTTAGGATTGAATTTTGGAATAAACAAATCTCCAGTCCCTGAATTTGGATATGGTGTATCATTTTCAAGGAAGAACGAAATTTTCACACAAAATATCCATGCGGGATGGCGTTATAAGAAATCTTCAATATCTTTAGACTATGCCTGGTCGGCTACGAATAAATCCACAAGTTTAAAAATGACACAGGACATAAGAAATTTCCAATTCTGGACACAGTTCCAATTTAAAGAAGCGAATATATATCAATTCGGTGGTTCCTTTCCCGTCTCTTCAAATCTAAAGGCAAAATCATTTTTAAATATCCTCACTCAGAATGGGTTTACCAAGGCATCTACCGGATTGCAGTTTTCACTTAAACTCTTAAAAAATTTTAATCTTAACTCAACATACGAATCTATCAAGTATGATAACAAGCGCGAACATCTTATTTCTTTGAGTATGGTTAATAGTCTTATATTTGAACAGACTGGCTTTGGTTTTATAACTGGAGCGGTATTTATGGATGTTAATAACAATGGAATATTTGATTCTGAAGACGAGGTTATCCCGAACATAGAGATTATCCTTGATGGAAGCCGTTCTGTCCGCACCGATAAGAATGGTAATTACAGATTTTCATTTGTGCCGAAAGGTGAACACACATTGAATTTAAATCTCGGTTGTATCCCCGCCGAGATTGGTCCAGAAAAAAGGAGAGAAATCATAAATACAAGATTCTTATCAAAACATAGAGTAGATTTTTCACTTGGTAAACTTGGTTTAATTGAGGGAGTACTCTTTTATGATGATAATAAGAATAACATATTTGATATTGATGAGCGCGGTGTTCCTAACGCGGTGATTGGTTTGAACGGATATCTGACAACAACCGATAAGGATGGAAATTTCAGATTCGCCAATCTTGCAGCCGGGACTTATATCCTGGAGGTTAAAGTCTTACCCCCTGAGACATTCTTATCAATGACCGATTTGATTTATATCTATATTAAACCCGGTGAGAAGTTCCAGAATTTCCAACTTGGAGTTTTGAGAAAAGAAAGGCCGGTAGAGATAAAGAGATTTGAAGAACCTCAGATAATAAAAGAAAAAAGATTAGAGAGGCCAAAAATCCCCGGTGTCTCCCCAAAAGAGATTGAAAGGCTCTTCAAAAAAGGGGTTGAATACTTTATTGACCAGAAATACGATGAGGCATTGGAAATCTTCAATCAA
>CBFGJP010000154.1:0-466 GCA_965649105.1 Caldifarciminota bacterium | reverse complement strand
AAATCCAGGACATAAAAGGGCACAGGAATATAAGAAAAGAACTTTATCAAGGCTGGAGATAATGAAGAAATAATTTTAAAAATCAACTTTGATTCACCAATTCCCCATGGAATGGCGGCACAGCACATTCTTTGAGAGCGGAGACCATATCTTGAAACCCTACCTCTGGTCTTAAATCGTCTTTCCTCAAAATAAAATCTTACCCCAATAAAATTGATTCTTTCCGGAATGGAGAGAAGAAAATAACCCAATCTACTCATCATCCTCCCATAATCACTGAAACATCAGGCGATTTTAAGACCCGATGATAGGCGGTAGCAATGTTACACAAGATTGGAGTGGCACCGCTTATTTATCCAAATATAAGGGTAAAATGGCTCAAGAAGGGAAAGAAGGCAGCCATTTTTTATCCTCTCCGCCTTTTTGCCATATTGAGCCATCTTTAGCCTCTTCTCCCTTTTTACAT
>CBFGJP010000153.1:0-2019 GCA_965649105.1 Caldifarciminota bacterium | reverse complement strand
ATATCCAGGGGTGCCTATGTTTTCAAGTGGTTGGGTAAGATATTCTATTTTGATTAAATAACCCACTTTCGGTAAGATTATTTTTGATTTAAATCGACCCCTTGAATTAAGATTAATTCTGTATATAATTATGAAAATAGATTGGAAAAGACGGTATTTCTTAAGGTTAGGTCAAAATTTTATTTTTAAGAGAGGAGGTTTAAAAAATGACAAACGACCTAAAATTTTTAGAAGACAAACTCGGAAAACAGGGCTTTGAGCGGATAAAAAAGATAAATAATAATGCACTCTATGCGTTTCTTGCAAAATATTTACAGTTATGTAATCCTGATAAGGTATTTGTTTGTACTGATACCCCTGAGGATATTGATTACATCAGACAGACTGCTATAAAAAATGGTGAAGAGAGAAAACTTGCTACAACTGGACATACAATTCATTTTGACAATTATGGTGACCAGGGAAGGGACAAAAAGAATACAGGCATACTCCTTCCTAAAGGCAAGAAACTTGATGAAGCAATTGAGACCAAAGACCGTGACACTGCCCTGACAGATATTCATGAAATTCTAAAGGACATAATGAAAGGCAAGGAAGCCTTTATCTGTTTCTTTTGTCTCGGACCGACGAATTCTGAATTTTCAATTCCTGCAGTCCAGTTAACCGATTCAAGTTATGTTGCACACAGCGAAACAATACTTTACCGTCCCGGGTATCAGGAATTTATCAAGCAGGGTCCTAATGCACGATTTTTCAAATTCGTTCATTCCCAAGGTGAACTTGATGAAAGAAAGACCTGCAAAAATCTTGATAAAAGAAGAATCTATATTGACCTTGAAGAAGATATTGTTTATAGCACCAATACCCAGTATGGTGGTAATACCATTGGATTAAAGAAACTTGCTATGCGTCTGGCAATAAATCGTGGTTCAAAAGAAGGATGGCTTACTGAGCATATGCTTGTTATGCGGGTTAACGGTCCCAATAATAGAAAGACTTACTTTCTCGGTGCCTTCCCCTCACTCTGCGGGAAAACTTCTACTGCAATGCTTGAAGGAGAGAATATTGTCGGTGATGACATCGCATACCTCAGAAAGAAAGACGGAATTGTAAGGGCAGTAAATGTAGAAAAAGGAATGTTTGGAATAATCCAGGGTGTTAATTCAAAGGACGATAAATATCAATGGGAAGCACTCCATAAGCCGGGTGAAATAATCTTCTCCAATGTTCTCGTTACACCAGAGGGTAAGGTCCACTGGATTGGAAAAGATGGTGAAATCCCTGAAAAAGGCGAGAATCATTCCGGGGAATGGTTCAAAGGTAAAAAAGATGCCAATGGTAAAGAGATTCCTGTTTCCCATCCTAATGCCCGATTCACAATTGACTTACAATTATTCCAGAATCTTGATAAAGAGGCCCTTCACAACCCCAAAGGTGTTGAGGTTGGTGCAATTGTTTATGGGGGCAGAGATTCTGATACTTGGGTCCCGGTGGAAGAAGCATTTGACTGGGCACACGGCATAATTACAAAGGGTGCTTCACTTGAATCAGAAACGACTGCGGCGACATTAGGAAAAGAAGGAGTAAGGGAATTCAATCTGATGTCTAACCTGGATTTTCTTTCAATTCCCATCAGCAAATATATTGAGGCAAATCTGAAGTTCGGAGAGGATTTGAAAAAAGCACCGAAGATATTTGGGGTCAATTACTTCCTAAAAGACAAGGATGGAAAATTTTTGAATGAAAAGACCGATAAAAGGGTCTGGTATAAATGGATGGAACTAAGGGTTCATAATGATGTAAACGCAATTAAATCACCGACAGGGTTAATTCCTGAATATGAAGATTTGAAAAAACTCTTCAAACAAGTTTTGAATAAAGATTATACATTTGAAGACTACACGAAGCAGTTCACCATTCGCATTCCTGAACATCTGGCAAAGATTGAGCGAATTGTGAATATCTATAAAACAAGGGTCATTGACCCGCCGAAGATTCTATTTGATATCCTGGAAGAAC
>CBFGJP010000152.1:0-2148 GCA_965649105.1 Caldifarciminota bacterium | reverse complement strand
CTTTAGCCCCTGATTATGTTCAGGTAATAGGAATTTCAAAAATTCTAATGAAACCCTCACACCTTTATCCTCTCCCTTTTCAAGGGAGAGGGGAGGGTGAGGGTTAGGGTTTCAGGGGGCTTTAGCCCCTGATGATATGTTCAAAAATAAGGAAGGTTATTGTTTAACCATCAATACCTATGATAGTGAGAAGTGGCTTATAAAGGAGGAATACCGAGACAATAAGGCAATGATTATATTGCCGAGTATAAATATTATGAGGACAAAGATGAATCAAAGGTTGTGACAACCGTTTGCAGAAAGCTAACCGGTTGCTACTATTTTGTTGTGAATGATTTAACAAGGGGAGCAAAGAATGTGCTAATTATTCATAGAAATTCCAATGGTTCTATACGGGAGGGAGTAGTGAAATCTTATGCCGAAACAGGGGAGCTGGTGTATATATGTGTTCGTAGATTAAACCCTTTTGGTGGCAAGGTTTATGAGAAATCAATAAAGTTCCATTATAATTGCTATGGTGTTGTTAGAGTTCCCCCTGGATTTGGTTTTGATAAAATATAGGAATCATTGAAATTTTAGTACTCCTTCAATTTTCCGATTTTTCGTTACTTTCTTGGTTTCTCGCGGAAGGTTTCTTTATCAATTGATGTCATTCTGGCCTTTTTTACTTGACTTTCAATAATTGAAAAGTAAAATAAATTGTGAAGATAATTTTTACCCGCCATGCAAAACAGAGAATGAAATGGCGCGGGATAGAGAAAGCAGAGATTATTGAAGCAATAGAATCACCGGAAAGGACAGAGCCATCAGTTTTTGGTCGGATAAATGCTTATAAAAGGATTGGTGCAAAAATGCCCAAAGTGACTTATATTGAGGAAAAAGACAATATTGTGGTTATAAGTGCGGTTGATAAAAACTGCTAAGGAGGAACATTATGAAGATAGAATTTGATAGGCAGGCAGATGCATTATATATATATATCCAGGAAAAACCGGTAAATAAGACAAAGGAAATTGAAGAAGGTATTCTGGTTGATTTTGACGAAGATAATCGCCTTATCGGATTAGAGATAATGGATGTTACGAAACGTTTTAGCCTTGCTGACATCGTTAACCTTCAAATTGAAAATTTGCCGGTTGAATCTGTAAGTGATTAATCCGATTATCCATACAACTTTCTTTTATCCGCTGTCCATTGCCGCTTTTCGTTGACTAAATTTGGATAATACACATTAACAATTCTGTTGATAGATAATTATTGTAATTACTGAGTAGCGGTTTTAATTCTTATGTTGATCAATATCCATGCCATCCCCAATGCGAAGAAGAGGGAAGTGATTGCTTTAGGCAAGGATTCTTTTAAAGTTAAGTTGATATCATCCCCGGAAAAGGGTAGGGCAAATAAAGAGCTGATTGAAGTTCTTGCTGAGTATTTTAATACAAAAAAGTCAAATATCAAAATCATCAAGGGTGAATTTCAGAGGGAGAAAATAGTTGAAATTGCAGGGTGATTGAATGGCTTGTTTTTCTTGATTTCTTGCGGGTTCTGGATATAATTATTTGGACCAAAAACGGAATCCCTGATGGCATATATTATAAAAATAGAAGATAGAGAATTTAAGGGCGAGATAAAAAAATCGGGGAACATCTTTAACATTATGCTTGATGGAAAAGAGATACCAGTTGAAATTGCAAATTTTGATAGCCAAAGATTGACGCTTATCATTGAAAATAGACCATACGAGATATTTCTGGACGGAAATAATCAATTAACTATAAATGGCGAATCATATTCATTTGAAATTATTGATGAACAGGTTGCCAGAATATTGAAATCTGCACCGGAGAGCGGGCACAAGAAAGAAACCATTATTTCTGCCCCGATGCCAGGGCTGGTCATAGAGGTTGAAGTAAATGAAGGTGATGTTGTGAAGAAAGGGCAGGGTTTGTTGATTATTGAGGCGATGAAGATGCAGAATGAATTCAAATCACCGAGGGATGGAATCGTGAAGAAGATAATGGTTCAGAAAGGGCAGACGGTGAATAGTAGAGATGCACTGGTTGTTATTGAATAAATGCAGGATCGCTACGCTTGCAGGAAGCGCAGTATCACTTCGTTTGCTAAATTATGAAGTTTAAATACGAAGAT
>CBFGJP010000151.1:0-2192 GCA_965649105.1 Caldifarciminota bacterium | reverse complement strand
AGGGTGAAGAAGGGTAAAGAAGGGTGAAGAGGGGTGAAAAAGGGTTTTCCCTTGATTACCCTTAATCACCCCTGATTTTCCCTGATACACCCTGCTTGGAATTTGGGTGAAGAAGTGGGTATTGAGGCTGGACAGTGCGGAGTATCGGGGCATCGGTGGGGCGGAGAAGGGAGTGCATTAGCCTGCTAATGCGTTGTTGTTTAATTATTGGGATTTAAATATTGTTTGGAGTTTGGTAATTGGAATTTGGGATTTAATTAAGGATGCGGGCAGCGAAATCGTATAAATGATTACCTATCTTGACTTCTCTGGTATCACTGATATAATTAATTGGAGGCAAGAGTGAAAAGATTTTTTAATAATTTCAAAATCCGCAATCCGCAATCCGAAATCCGAAATTCCTTTTCCCTTTTGTTTTTCAAATTCGCAATTCGCAATCCACAATCCGAAATCCGAAATTTCTTTTTCTCCTTCGCGATTCTGTGTGGTGGACTACTAACTACTCTAAATGCCCAGACACCGGAGTGGGTGTATCAGCACGAATCTCCATATCCTATTGCGATTGCAGTTGATAGTTTTGGAAATACATATACCACTGGTTGTATTAGCCGAAATGATACTAACGGGTTTGGTGTAATAGCATTAGATTCCGGCGGTAATTTTAGATGGTTATTTTTTAATGATACCTTAGCAGATTGGGCTTACGGTAATGATATAATTTTCAATTCAGGGTGGATATATATTGGGGGGTATGTGCAATTTGCCAATGGAAACGAGGATTTAGTAGTTGCATGCATTGATACCGCTGGTCAGGTGCAATGGATATACAGGGATACAATATCACGGGAAGCGAATGCGATAGCAGTTTCACAAGCCCGGTCTATTTATGTAGCTGGATTTACGCGTATCAGCAGTTTGGATATCATTGTTTTGAAATTAGATTCTCTGGGTAATGAAGTCTGGCGTTATGTTTATGATGGTCCTGCGGGTAGTTATGATAAGGCGAATAGTATTGTGATTGATGCGGATGAAAATATCTATGTTGGTGGGTATTCCACGGGTTTTGGCACCAATACTGATTTTACAATAATTAAGCTTGATTCAGCGGGTCAGGAGCAGTGGGTTTATCGTTATGATGGACCGGCGAGTTATCGGGATGAGCCTGAGGCGCTTGTGCTTGATTCTTTAGGTAATCTTTACATAACTGGTTGGTCCTGGGGTATTGACTGGGATTTTTGTGTAGTAAAGATTGATACTGCGGGACAGGAGAAGTGGGTTTATCGGTATAATGGGCAGGCAAATTCAGGAGACTTAGTTTATGATATGGTTTTAGATGATTCGGGTAATGTTTATGTGTGTGGCAGTTCAATGGATACTGATACGATTGATTTGTTCACAATAATAAAAGTAGATTCAAGTGGTCAAGAAAAGTGGTGTTATAAGACTTCAGGTCCATCAGGCCGGGGTGGAATTGCTAATTCGCTGGTACTTGATGGTTTAAGTGGTATTTATGCCGGTGGTTTTTTTCGTAATATATCTTTCAGACCGCAGATTGCGGTGGTGAAGTTGCAGGCTTCAGGTGATACATTATGGACATATATTTATCCTCACATACCGCCTTCGCCCTGGGGTGATGTTGTTCATGATGTGGTTGCGGATATAAATGGCAATGTTTATGTTGCGGGTAGGATATGTGTCAGCCCCTGGAACGATGATATTGTGGTGATGAAGTTTGCATCAGGGCAGGGGAAAGTAAAGGAGGTGGTGGGTAATGAGGTAGTAGTAAAAAATCATCGTGCTACAATCTCCAAAGGTGGGATAGAATTCCTGCCACAGGAGGATTGTGGGATAAAGGTATATGATGTGATGGGGCGGTTGGTTGTAAACAGAATCCTCCGCTCAGGAAAGAAAGAGATTATCAAACTTCAACCTGGGGTATATTTTTTAAGGGTTGAAGGGGAAAAGGAACGAGGAATAAGAAAAGTGATTATCCTTTAACAAAGAGGAGGTTAATCGGTAAGATTGTTTTTGATTTAAATGATTTTCTTGACTTCTATGGCATCAATGATATAATAAATTGGAGGTAAAAATGGGCGTGCCGAGCAAAAATTCAATCTATCCAATTGGTGCAAGTCCAATCTGGAGAAAGGTTAGCAACCGCTTCAGTAGCGAACTCTGCATATAGGTTGGGC
>CBFGJP010000150.1:0-2235 GCA_965649105.1 Caldifarciminota bacterium | reverse complement strand
AGCTTTATGCTAAAATTTTTATACCTGCTTCTTTCAAGTCTTTCAAAATCATACCTTCTGGATTTTGCACGAGCGTCAGCCAGAAACTCTCTTTTTTCTTCAATTGTTAATTTAGCCATATCTTTTTTTTAACTTCCTAAAATCTTCATCAAAATCAAACAGGTGGAAATATTCTTTCACCAATTCCCAATCAATCTTTTTTGAAAATCTTTCAATGATGGCTTCAATATCTGCAAATTCTCTGTTTTTCCGCTCAGGCTTATTGGCAATCGCTTGAACCTTCAATCCAATTATATCCTCGGGTTGGAGAACCTTTATCTTAATATTTTCAAGTTTCCGGACCTCTGCCCTTGAAAGCATCTCTAATGCATATTTTCTAAATCCATGGATAAAATCAACCCCACCAAGCTCTTCTTTTCTGCCTGCAAACTGTGAGACATTTTCCGTTCTAAAAATCAGTTTATATCCAAGTTCATCCATTATCTTGTCAAGTTTTTCTAAATCTTCTCTATTGACCAGAAAGTCAAGATCAACTGTTGTGCGAGGAATGCCCAAAACTAAAAGTGAAAAACCGCCGATGAGTCCATATCGGATATTGGACTTCTCAAAATTTTTTGTAAGAGATGAAAGAACCTTCCTAAACTTCATATTATCTTCTGTTCCTTATATTCCCCATAGACATTTTTAAGTTCGGTAGTAATCTCGCCAACTGTAGCATAAACTCTAACACAATCAAGGATATAAGACATCAGATTTTCACCCTTCTCCGCGGCGGACTTTAAACGAGTAAGTGATTCCTTAACCTTTTTACCATTCCTTTCTTTTACTATCTTTTTCAAACCCTTAATCTGCTTTTGAACAACCTTTGGATTGACTTTCAAAATTTTAGGTTTTGTCTTATCCTCACTTTTGAATTTATTAACGCCGAGAATGTTTATCGCACCACTCTCTATTTTTTTCTGATATTCATAGGCACTTTTATGGATTTCTTTTTGAAAATATCCTTGTTCAATCGCCTTTATCGCGCCCCCCATCGCTTCAATTCTTTCAATATATTCCATTGCCTCTTTTTCTATTTTATTTGTCATCGCCTCAATTGCATAAGAGCCACCTAAGGGGTCGATTATTCCAGGGATACCTGTCTCATATCCTATAACCTGTTGTGTCCTCAATGCTAATTTAACCGAGTCCTCAGTAGGAAGTCCCAGTGCCTCATCAAAAGAATTCGTGTGTAATGACTGGGTGCCACCAAATACTGCAGCAAGTGCCTGATAGGCAACCCTTATTGCATTATTTAAAGGTTCCTGGGCAGTAAGGGTGCAACCTGCAGTCTGCGTGTGGAACCTTAGTATCCATGATTTTGGATTTTTTGCCCCAAATTTTTCTTTCATTATCCGTGCCCAGAGTCGGCGGGCAGCACGGAATTTTGCGACTTCCTCAAGAAAATTATTGTGGCAATTAAAGAAAAATGAAAGTCTTGGGGCAAACGAATCTATATCCAATCCCCTTTTTATTGCCGCATTAACATAGGCGATGCCATTAGAAAAAGTAAATGCAATCTCCTGGACTGCGGTTGAACCCGCCTCCCGGATATGGTAACCGGAAATAGAAATCGTATTCCATTTGGGTAAGTTTTTACTACAATATTCAATCAAATCTATGGTTAATTTCATTGAAGGTTCAGGGGGAAAGATATAAGTTCCCCGGGCGATATATTCTTTCAATATGTCATTCTGGACTGTACCCTCAAGGACTGCTGGTGATACACCCTGTTTTTCAGCAACTGCAATATACATACACAATATAATTGAGGCGGTTGCATTTATCGTCATTGAGGTGCTTACCTTATCAAGGGGGATGCCCTTAAATAATATCTCCATATCGGCAAGTGTATCTATGGCAACCCCGGTCTTACCGACCTCACCTGAAGCCATTGGATGTGTAGAATCATATCCCATCTGGGTTGGCAGGTCAAATGCCACAGATAACCCGGTCTGCCCCTGTTTTAATAGATAGTGATAGCGCTTGTTGGATTCCTCGGCTGTGCCAAAACCCGCATACTGGCGCATTGTCCAGAGTCTGCCCGAATACATTGTGGAATAAATCCCCCGGGTATATGGATATTCACCCGGATTGCCCAGGTCTCGGTCGTAATTTAGGTCTTTTATGTGTTCTGGATTATATAACATATTGCAGTATCACTATATTCGCATTATCGTCCCGACAAAGAAGTCT
>CBFGJP010000149.1:0-2365 GCA_965649105.1 Caldifarciminota bacterium | reverse complement strand
AGCTTGATCTTGGTCGGTTTGCGAATGGGGTTTATTTTGTTAAGGTATTGACTGATTCGAAGCGGTTGGTAGAGAAGGTGATACTGGTGAAGTAAGGGATTACGGAACAGTGCTTGCCGGGTCAGGAAAAAATCCTGACCCGGCTGGGAATTTTTGGTATTGACTTATTTTAAATTTTTATTATAATTTATTCTTAAGAATAAAACTGAAAGGGGGTGATACAATATATAAATAAAAAAAATATGAATATGAATGTGAATGTGTGGATGGCAATTTCGCACAGAGATCTGCAAATAAAAAATAATTGATAAATAAAAAGGGGGTTTATTATGATAGGTTTGGTTTCTCTGTTGCTGGTGGCATTGTTGCCGCCGATTCCGGGCAAGATGACCCCGGAACTTGTTGAAATCTTAAATAACACGCAATCGCAGGAAAAGGTTTTTGTAATAGTCCATATGAATACAGAATATCCTTATGATGCGATTGAAGGGATGACACCCCAGGAAAAGTGTAATGTCTTTGAGACCGTAGCGATGAATTCCCAGCGGGATGTGGTCAATTATCTTAATTCACTACCAAAGGATAAGGCAGAGGTTGTCAGACAATTCTGGATTTTTAATGGTTTCCATTTGAAGGCGACAAAGGATGTGATTGAGGAACTTGCAAAAAGAGGAGATATCTGGCATATTTCTCACGATGCAAAAATTCAATTGGATGCAATTCAGGGTGAGGAGATTCCAGAATCAAGGGCTGTTGAATGGAATGTGTTAAAGATAAAGGCTGATTCCTGTTGGGCAGCTGGTTTCAATGGGCAGGGTATTATCATCGGACATATTGATACCGGTGTTTATACGAGCCACGAAGCACTTGCCGGCAAATGGCTTTCACCATACTGGTATGATGGTGTAAATGGACAATCAACACCTTATGATGACCATAACCACGGCACCCATACAATGGGTACGATCTGTGGTGGTGATGGTCCGGGTCCATTTACAAACGATATCGGCGTTGCCTATGGTGCTAAATATATTCCAACCAAGGCTTTTGATGCGAATGGTTCAGGACAACAGTCATGGATTGATGGCTGTATGCAGTATCTGGCGAATTTAAAACAACAGGGTGTTGATATTCGGGTGATTGGCAATTCCTGGGGTAATACCAATGGTGCTTATACTGGTTACTGGACTCAGGTTTTGAACTGGAAGAATCTCGGTGTATTTCCAGTCTTTTCTAATGGTAATAGTGGTCCTGGTTCAGGGACGGTTGGTGCACCTGCAAGTTATCCTTTGAGCTGTGGTGTTGGTTCAACAAATAGTTCGGATAATATATCAAGTTTCTCTTCGCGTGGTCCGGCACCGAATGTTGATCCCATAAATAACCCTCAATATTGGTATTATCCAACCTGGAATTTATTAAAGCCCGATGTATCCGCACCTGGAGAGAATGTTCGTTCTTCACTGAGAACCGGTGGTTATGGCACAATGAGTGGCACCTCAATGGCATCACCCCATGTCACTGGTGGGACTGCAGTTTTATTACAGAAAAATCCCAATTTAACTGTCCAGGATTTATACGATTTATTCCGCAATTACTGTGACCAGCCTTCACAAGGTGCTCCATATCCCAATAACAATTATGGGTGGGGTAGAATAAACTTGTGGCGTTCACTACAGAATGTCCCCACATCTAACAGACCTAATGTAATCTTAAGTCGTACTGCGGTTGTTAATGATAATAATGGTAATGGTAAACTTGATCCAGGAGAGAATGCAGGGATTGTGTGCTATGTAAGGAATACCGGAACAGTCCCGGCAACAAATACTACAGCAAAATTACGCACGAATGATACATATATTACCCTCCTTGATACAACAACAAACTACGGTACGATACAACCCGGTGATTCTACAAATAATAGTTCTGATCCATTTACCTTGACAGTCTCACCGTCCTGTCCTGATGGACATACCGTGGACTTTCAGCTTTACATCGCCTGTGCTGAAACTACCTGGACGAGAAACTTCAGTCTTACGGTGGGTTCACCCGGTCTTGATTATGTGACGCATGATTGTGGTAATTGTCAGTTTACGGTCACGCGTTATGGTGCGTTAGGTTTTATGAGTTCGGGGCAGACGGGTGGAGTTGGTTTCAAGTATCCTGGTACTGGTTCCAATCATTTATTCTATGGTGGTTTTGCGGTGGGTAATAGTGCGAGTTATGTTGTGGATCGGTATTATGAGAGTGCTTCGGGTGATGATCAGGATTGGAATACGACGGCATCGCCGGATGGTAAGTGTCGGATGCTTGAGCCTGGTCCATCGGGTTTTGACGAGTATGCGACGGCGCGTTATGATGATTCGGG
>CBFGJP010000148.1:0-2402 GCA_965649105.1 Caldifarciminota bacterium | reverse complement strand
GTATTTAGAAAAGGAGTTTTATGGGTTTAATAAACTTTAATAATGAGCAAAAATTGGTTCAGAATGAAATAAGAAAATTTGCTAATCAGGAGATCGAACCGGTTGTGCAGGATATTGAAAAGGATGCCAAAATACCCCGGGAAATTCTTAAAAAACTTGCGGAACTCGGGTTTTTATGTCCTGTTTTGCCTGTTGACTTGGGTGGTGCGGGTATGGATACCACAAGCCTCTGCATAATCATTGAGGAATTATCAAAAGTATGTGCTTCACTGGGTCTTGTTTTAGCCGTTAATAATGGGCTTGTCTCTTTTGCATTGGTTAAATATGGTAGAGAAAGACAGAAATTATATCTGGATAGAATCGGTAAAGGAGAGATTGGAGGATTTGATAATGGTGTTGGACCGGTGGAGATAATTCACCAAAAACCCCTTAAGATTAAAGGGACAAGGCGACTTTTATTAAATGGTGAGATGGCGGATTTTCTATTATTGCAGGTTAATAGCGATAATGTTAAAGGCTTATTTATAGTTAATAAGTCAGATGTGCAGACAAAAAGACCTTATCTTTTAGGTATGCAATCGGCGGGGATAGTTGATGTAAGTTTTGAAGGTATTGAATTATCAGAAGATTTGTGTTTAATTGATGGGATAAATTTTGATAAATCACTTTCTGAAATAAAAAGATATTTCAGTCTATGTCTATCAGCAGTAGCACTGGGGATTTCCCAGGCCGGTCTTGAGGCATCAATAAAATATTCAAAAGAGCGGCGGCAATTTAACCGGCCAATCTGTGAATTCCCGATGGTCCGGGAGATGCTGGCAGAGATGAAGATAAAGATAGAGGCAACGAGAAATCTTGTCTATGAAGTAGCAAACAGGGTTGACGTAGATGAATCTTATGCCCTTGATGCTGATATCGCCTTTGCAATTAGTTCTGAAACTGCAGTTTATTGTGGCATAAAATCGGTCCAGATATTCGGAGGCTATGGATATACAAAGGATTATTTGGTTGAGCGATATTTGAGGGATGCTAAGAGTGTGGAGTTATTAGGTGGTTCGCCTCTGACATTAAAAGAAAATATTGCCCAGATGTTACTTGAATAGACTTATTTTTCATTAGTTTCCATTGAAGGGTATAAGATCTGGAAAAAAATTAGTAAATGATAAAAAGGTGATTTTTCTACAAAGAGTTTTTACTTGAGTGGTGGAAAAACTATGATTGGAAGGAAGTTTTTATAAACGGAAGGCTGAAATTAAAAAAGGAAATTTTTAAAAGATAAAAGGTGGTGGTTTATGATCTTGAGTGAAAAACATAAAGAATTTAAAGAAAAGGTGCGGGCGTTTGCAAATAATGAAGTTGCACCCAGGGCAAAGGAGATCGATAAAAAAGGCGAATTCCCCTGGGATCTGGTAAAGAGAATGGGCGAGTTGGGGTTTCTCGCACTATACATCCCAAAAGAATATGGCGGTGCAGGACTTGATGTATTATCTTATGCAATTGCCGTGGAAGAAATCGGCAGGGTATGTGGTTCAACCGGAATATTCCTTGCAGCACATTCTTCACTCGGTGTATTTCCAATTTATTATGCCGGAACTGAAGAACAGAAGCAAAAATGGCTCATTCCATTGGCAAAAGGCGAAAAGATTGGGTCATTCGGTTTGACCGAACCGAATGCCGGTAGCGATGCCGCAGGTACTCAGACAAGATTCAGACTTGAGGGTGATAAGTATATAATAAATGGGACAAAGCGCTTTATTACCTCAGGCCATGTCGCGGATGTGGTTGTTTTTACTGCTACAAAGGACCCTATGCTCGGCTACAAGGGCATATCCGCATTTGTTGTTGAAAAGGGAACTCCCGGATTTACACCAGGCAGGGAAGAAGATAAACTCGGTCTGCGCGGTTCAATAACTTCGGAACTGATATTTGAAGATTGTGTAATTCCGAAAGAAAACATCCTGGGTAAAGAAGGAGATGGATTTAAAATTTTTATGGAGACCCTTGATGGAGGGAGAATCTCTATAGGTGCTTTAGCCTTGGGTATTGCTCAGGGTGCTCTTGATGCATCGGTAAAATTCGTTCAGGAAAACAATCTGACAAAAAATCAATCAATCCAGTCAAGGATTGCCGAGATGGCAACCGAGATTGAGGCAGCAAGATTATTGGTGTATCATGCTGCACAGTTAAAGGATGCGGGTTTACCTTATGTCAAGGAATCGGCAATGGCAAAGTATTATGCTTCAACTATTGGTATGAAGGCAACGAGTATGGCGATTGATATACACGGAATTTTGGGTATAACTGATGAGTATCCGGTAGAGCGTTTCCTGCGTGATGAAAAACTAATGGAGATCGGTGAAGGGACAAGCGAAATCCAGAAGATTGTCATTGCAAGGCAGATA
>CBFGJP010000147.1:0-2429 GCA_965649105.1 Caldifarciminota bacterium | reverse complement strand
TGGGACGCACTTGGGGTACACAAACTATTATGGAACGATAATTGATGGCAATGCAACAAGGTCAAAGATAGATAGCGTGTGCTCTACAATAAATGGGATTGCTACTGCAAACTCACTCATATTTGTAATGGTAACTACGCATGGAAATACTGCTAGTAATGGAACTGCATTTTTTGCGATAACAAAGAATGAGAACAATACAGGCAACTCAACAACTAGAGATGAGGAAGTGTGGGCAACGGAGTTCGGGAGGACATCGCCGGCAGCTTTTTTAGGGAGGATAGATAATTATAAACGTATGGTGATTTGTATTGGCAGTTGCAAAAGTGGAGGTTTCAATGTACTCAAAGATGTAACACCAGAAAAAAGGATTGTTATAACCGCTACCTACAGTAACCAGCTCTCTGCATGGTTTAATTGGGACTGTCAGTATTCTAATTTTTATTATTATTTGGTTAGCGCTTTGAATGGTACAAGCCCTCATGGAAACAATTCAGTCAACACAAGGTATGGTTGGATTCCGATCACACCAGAAAATCCTATGGATAAGGACACGATAACTTCTCTCTTAGAAGCATTAAACTGGTCATACGAGCGTATTCTTTTCAGTGGTAAGGACTCATTAAGTGGTGAGTGGCAATCTCAAATAATCGGTTATAATGATATGCACAATAATACAGAGCTCTTTCCGGCATGTGCAAACTCTAACGAATTTAATCTTCCTTACAACGAATCCAGGATTACTACTGAAGGTGGGGCATCATTTAAGTGGAGATATGTTGGGATGGGTGCACGAGGGCTTGCCGTCGCACTCGCTTTTCATCCGTATCCAATAAACCTTCTACGAGGAGATACATAAATGACAAATCCTTTATTCCCTTTACTGTGTTTTTTCATCCTACTAACTACTCACCAAATATATTTGCCACAAGAGGATACTAACCAAAGTGGCTACATTTTACATGCACCTATCATCATAAATGGTGATTCTAATTTCACATCTGAGAACGGTGTAACTGGAGGTAATGGCACCGAAACAAACCCCTATGTTATAGAAGGGTGGGAAATTGATGCCAGCGGATTTAATTACGGATTATTAATCCAAAATGTTAATCTTAACTTCACAATCAAGAACTGTAAGATATATAATGCTTTTGATGCATGTATAAGCATCAACCAATCACAATCTGATAATATTCTGATTGAGAATTGTGAAATATTTAATTCTTTGTATGGAGTTTATATCGTTGTTGGTTCTCATTCTCGTATATATGTTAGTTTCAATTTGATATACAATTGCAGTGTGACCGGAATATTTTTCCCACACGGAGAAGATAATCATGAGGAAAAACGTACTGATGGTCATAGGGCAATTATAGAAGGAAACGAAGTATTTAGGAGTGGCTGCGGGCTTGCTGCACCACAAAATTCGTTAGTTATTAACAATACTCTCCATCACAACACAAATAATGGTATATTCTCTAAGGCTGGCGCAATTATCGTCAATAATACAGTATATTCAAATGAGGGTGCTGGTATAACTGTCGTCGGCATAACTCAGCCGTCCGAAATAACCTTAATTATTGGAAACCAAATTCACAATCAGACAGGAAATGGCATTGAGGTTTTAGAAACATATGTTTCATCCCGTATAAAGGACAACAAAATATGCGATAATGGAAAATATGCAATTTCTCTGCAGGCACCACCTGATCCCTATGAAAGCATAATTGAAGAGAATGAATTGTGTAGGAATAGTATAGGGATTGTGTTGTATTTTACCCGTTTTAATAACTGTGAATATGGAAAACATACAATGAATTTTGAAAAACATCGTGTAATGAAAAACATAGTATATCACAATACTCTGGGTCTATTCTTTCACAATGCTTGGGGTTTTTCAATCACCGGAAACCTCATCCAGAATAATTTAAAAAGCATAGTAGTAGAGAACTCTAGTTGTGTTTTTGGGTTAAATACATTTAAAGACAATGGTGAAAGGCCAGTTGAAGATACTACTTTAGATTCTAACTGTATATGGAATCTCCAGGGCGAAGGCAACTTTTGGAGCGATTGGCAGAGCCCAGATAACAATTACGATGGGATTGTTGATCTGCCATATGAAATTGATGGCAATGCAGGTGCAAAGGACTATTATCCATTGACTTACATTCCAGTGGCTCCATCCATACCCCAGGAATTAAATGCCACTGCAGGCAATGGCTTTGTGTTAATAGAGTGGAAGGAGCCGTTTTATTCTGGTGCCTCTGACATAACTGGGTATAAAATTTACAGAGCAACGGAGCCAGAAAATTGGGTGTGTATTGCTTCTACACCACAGCTGAACTATACTGATAAAAATGTCACAAACGGAGTAACTTATTATTATTATGTAACTGCGTTGAATAGCAATGGTGAAAGCCGAAAAA
>CBFGJP010000146.1:0-2499 GCA_965649105.1 Caldifarciminota bacterium | reverse complement strand
AACCAACTCCACCCGTCTGCCCCGAACTCATAAAACCTAACGCACCATAACGCGTGACCGTAAACTGACAATTACCACAATCATGCGTCACATAATCAAATCCTTGAGACCCAACAACGAGAGTAAAGTTATGATCCCAGTAGTATCCACCATCCGCTGTGATATGGAGTGTAAACCCGATTTCTGTCCCATTCGGCGTATTGGACGCTGCAGTCAATTTGTATGGGTCGCTGTTGTTGTTTGCAGAGCCACCCGCAGGAATATTCCCAAAAAATGAAGTAGAATCGCTTATCGTCACATATTGGCTATTTGTTGTTGCCCTTAAAACTGCATTAACATTTGTCGCATTCACACTTCCGCTATTGTTGAGGGTTGTGATAAGCTCTGCATATTCGCCTGGATCCCACATACCATTATTATTCTGATCAGTTAATGTTCTGTTAGCAATGTATATATATGGTTGATTTGCAGGGGCAATTCGCACACGCATTTCCGGGTCGCCAAATAGATTTAATTCAAGACCACAATAATGCCATGGCTCGGCAGCGGAATTATTCCAGATAAGATTGCGGTAATGATTTTTTGATGCACCATGAAGGACACCGATATAAAAGGTATCTTTGAGAAGAACTGAATAAAAACAGGTATCCATTTGTTCTGATGGTCCCATACTTGGTGGTGTACCCCAGCCATATCGGGAATTCATGATAGTAGCAACACAGCCATAATCATCAGTCACAAGTGCCTCAGCAAAACAGTCATTGTATTCATCAAAGTCACCAGAATAACAGGCGATAGAATTCATAACTGTTGGCATTGTATTTGTGAGATACGAAATATCCGATGTTGTAAAAACAGGCGAACCGGATTGTGTATAAGTTCCATTTTGGTCGCCGTGAGCTGCAATGTGCATTAAATTATAATTCTGATTGAAGGCATTCCTTGTCGCCGGTGCGATTTGGTCTTCAAGTTTTGTCACAGTCCAACTTGGGAACTTATTGCCGATGGCATTGTTAACAACCCTTCCGTGATAATTGTATTGCGAAAATAACATCACTGAAGGTAATAATATTTTCTGGATATAACTTGAAGGTGGATTGTAAATGTATGTTGAATCTTTGTTAAGAAAATTATTTATTTCTGTTGCATCATCAACCGGTGGTCTGCCCACATATATATCAAAATAACCATCAACTCCATCACCATTTGCTTCACCATACTGATGATTATTATTAGCATCCCAGGTGCCGTCAAGGTCTGAATAATAATAATCAGAAGCAAGATTATACGGTGAGTAGTAGTCGCAATAGGCATCGCGTTCCGGAACGATATTATTATCACCGCCCAGTACTGCAAAAATGAGCCCCTGGTTTGTGAAATAGTCTTTCAAAAAATTTCTTATTTTCTCTTGATTATCATAGCCTGTATAATTTCCGTATATCCAGTCGGTTGTAAAGACCTGTGCCTGATAACCAGCCGCAATCTTCCAGTTTGCAAGTCTTTGCCAGGCTGATTGAAGTGTGGAATTTGTTATTATTGCATAATTACAGGCACGTTTGGGTTCTGGTTTTGTTTTTGGTGCAAATCTATCGATATCCTCGGGATTAGTAACAATCGCCCTCACGCCCTGGGCAAAAACAGATTTTTGTTTTTCGGTAAGGGTAATTGGCTCATATCTGTTTTCTTCATAATGGATTATTATTGTAATCTCGGTCGTTAAAATAAGTTTTTTCTCTGATGGGATATACTTTATCGGGTTTAAAAATATACCAGCGATTCTATATCCACTCATTGAGCCTGAAGGAAATGAAATAACATCTTTTTGTGGATATGGAACCGATGAATTATAGATTTCAGGGCTGGGCTCAACAAACGGGATATCCTCTTTACCAGAGATAGGCCTTGGTTTCTGCACCGGGCAGATATTATATCTCCCCGGTATCTCCTGAACCTTTGTGGACAAAACTTCAACATTTTTTACCTCGGCACTCGGTGGGATAATAAAGTTTGCCACAATGAAAGGAATTGAAGGCTTACCTACCTCGGTGTTTGAAACACCCTCTTTTATCCTTACTACATCATATCCATTGTATTCGGCAAAACTTAGATCATCTGCCGAAAAATGGAATGTATGCTTGATTGCTCCACCAAAAAAAAGGGTGGGAATAAATAGACCCAGACACAGTAAAACTCCTTTTTTCATTTTAGTCTCCTTTCATGTTTTTCACCTATATCCACAAATTAACCAAGATAGCGAGCATTTATGTTCGGCTTCGCGGGTATCCCAAAATTCAAATATCTGAATTTGTTTTTTGTGGCTATAATATCACCTCCTTGCAAAAAATTAGAAATTAGTTATTGGGTGAAGAAGTGGATATGGAGGTGGAAAACAAAAAGATAGTCCTTTAATCTCTAACCACCCACTTCCAACTTCCAAACCCACTTCCTCACCCAACTTCCATCATCTCAACAACACCGCCTTCTCTATCTGCTTGAAAT
>CBFGJP010000145.1:0-2567 GCA_965649105.1 Caldifarciminota bacterium | reverse complement strand
ATTTATCGCCTCGGTCTCAAATTCACTCAAAATCCTGAATCTCGTATCCACTGACCAATTATCAAAATTCTTCTTAAACGGCTCACCCCGGAATAACTTGAAGGCCCTTAAATATTCTTTTCTTGCAAATCCCCACTCCCCTGCCCTTTCCAGCGCCTTTGCCTTTGAAATTAAAAAGTTAAATTCAGTGTAGTCTGTTACAAAGAAAGATTTAAAGACGAGATCCTGCTGAATTATTTTCAAATCGTGTTTTGAAATTTTGATAGATTTTCTTAATTTGACCAAAGTCTGAGAAAGCATTCTATGTTTAATACTACTTTTTTCCCAAAAATTTCGGCAAATCTCATCTATCAATAATTGACCGTGTGGCGCAACCGCGAGATGAATAAACAATGCCGCGGTCTTGGGCGGGATTTTTGCTCTAATCCTTTTGCCATTTTTTAAGATACGCAAAGGGCCTAAAAGTTCTACCCGATAGGTGGGGGCATCTCGCTTAAAAATAGGGAATTCCAGCATTGTTGATGGTAAACCCGGGTCTTTACCTCTTTCAAGAAATTTTCGCACCGCCTCAGGATAAAATAGTACAAAGAGATGTAAAAGCCCTGAGATTCCATGGGCTTTTGCGTATAAAACTGCACGCCGGTAATATTTAGAAAGGTATCTACCCCGCGATTTTTTTAGGATATTTATAAGGTGGATAAAAGATAGTCTTTCAAATCTCTTTTCTAATGGACTGTCTTCGTTTATCAGCAATTTTCTCAATGTATATTCTCTATGTAGATTTTGTTTTAGTAAGTGTGGGTTGTATCTTTTTAAAGTTTCTACCGCTTTTTTTCGTTCATTCAACGCTGCGTAAATAAGTGCTTCAAACTCCGAGGCGGTGTGAATATAGTTTGAAATTGATTTATCTACTGCATTTTGTAAGGCTTTGGTGCATAAATTTAAAGCTTCAGCAAATTGTCCATTTATAAAAGAGATATGCGCCTCGATAAGCATTTTTACAATATTTAAAGGCACTGATTGGGTGGGGATATTTTTTATTATTTGTTCTGCTACTGAATATTTGCCTTCATGACATAAAATTATTGCAAGATTTAGAAAATCAAGGGAATTTTTTTTTGCGGGAGATTGTTGTTTGATACATTTTTGGAGCAGAATCTGTGCTATTTTATTCTCACCCAAAAAACCAAAAAGACTTGCAAGATCGCTTATTAAATACGGAGAAGATAAATAATATCCCATATTTTTACATTTGTTTGCAATATTAAAGGCGTTAGTTATATCTCCAATAGCAGATAAAAAAATACCCTCAAAAATATTGAGAATAAATGCAATATACTTAGGCTTTGAAAAATTTAATATGCTCCTTAGATGTTTTAAAAGATGCAGCCCATCCATCGGTCTGCCCAGCCATACAAGCGCGGTTAATTCGTTCAAACCACAGATTAATGCTGAATAATACTTTCGTTGTTTTTCAAATTTTTTTCTTAAATCATTAGCATGTTTGTAATACTCATTTGGTAATGCGATCATAGCCGGTAGTGCATCCCGTTGACGATAGATATTAAGATATTCTTGAGGGATTTTTATCAAAAGTTCAGGGTAAGGAAATGAAGGAAGCGCATTAACTATCTTTGCTGCTTCTTCAAACCTATTTTTTAACAGGAGGGAATCTACTAATTTGTAATTTGACTTTAATTCTGGCGTTTCTTTAATACTTTGTGTTAGTGTAAGAGAAATCTTGCGGCGGTCTAATCCTGCTATACCATATTTTTTCCATACTTTCCAGATACTCTTCACCGAACAATTTATGCCTTGTGTTTGTAATTTAGTCTTGGCGGTTCTTATTGAAATACCTGGCTCATATTCTTTAATTGCGACTACCTCATCGTCATAGCCTTTTGGTAGCGGTATTGTGCATCTACCTTTAGACAAATTTTGTCTCCGCGACATAGAAACATTATATAAAACTCTGTCCCAATTGTCAAGGAGAATATTTTATTATTGAAACTTTCCATTTTTCAATATCTTTTTTTGTTCTTGCTTTATTAAAGACTAACATCTTTGATTAAAATACTAACAGAAAGGAGGTAAAAATGAAAAGACTATTCTTAAAACAGATAAATAATAACAGTGTCCAGCAAAAAGGGGGTGTGATAATCTCTATCTTTTTATTAATCCTTCTTGCAGGATCGATGATTGAAAATCCCTTTGATATTGCGAGACTAGAGGCAGCAGAAATTTTACAAAATCCGTTCCTGATCGATACAAACCTTAGTAATGAACCTACTCCACCCTATGCCCAATATTACCCCACAGTTGCCTTTGATGGCACTAACTACCTGGTAGTGTGGGTGGATTATGTAGGTTCTGGTTCAGTAGCACATGTTTCTGGGGCACGGGTGACACCAACAGGGGTTGTCTTGGACCCCAATCAAATACTTATTTCCACTACTGCCTATTACGCCGCTATTGAACCACCTGCAGTTGCATTTGATGGTTCAAACTACTTCGTAGTATGGGCTGACATAAGAGATACCTCAAATATAGATATATATGGAGCGCGG
>CBFGJP010000144.1:0-2667 GCA_965649105.1 Caldifarciminota bacterium | reverse complement strand
GTTATGCTGAATTGCCGTGCCCTTCTCATGCCCCTTGGCGACAACGATGGAACTTATAACATCCAAATCAAATATCGGCATTGAGAAATTGAGTGAACCTGTATAGCGCTCGGTTGTTAAACTTTGATATTCACTTTTTGCCCAGGAGCAGGTCGTTGAAGTAGTGGGAAGCAGATAGGAAAGCACCTTGAAAAATTGTACCCGGGACTTTACGAGTGTCTCCCGTGATTCTAAATAAACAGGACTCTGTCTTAACCCAATCTCTATTGCATCCTGTAGTGATAATGAATCAGTCTGAAAAAATATTAACAGAATGACCAATTTCACGACGAATCTCTTATTTTGGAGACTTATTCATATCTTAATGCTTCAACCGGTTGAAGTCTTGCCGCCTTCTGCGCGGGGTAGATACCGAAACAGATACCAACCCCAGTTGAAAAACCAAGCGCCAATAGTATTATCCAAAAAGCAAATACAGGTTTGAGTGGCGAAACCAGCGATACCATTACACTTAAAATAACAGCAACCACAAAACCAATTCCACCACCACCTAGTGCTATTAATACTGATTCAAAAAGAAATTCCCATAAGATATTTTTACTTGTCGCACCTATCGCCTTTTTTATACCAATTTCTCTTATTCGGTCGCCAACTGAAATCAACATTACATTCATAATTCCAATTCCACCCACCAGGAGTGAAATACCAGCGATTATTACTATAGCAAATGAACCAATTTTAGTTATATTGTTAAAGAAATTAAATAACTCCTCTGCCGTCTGGATTTCGAAATCATTCTTTTCATTTACTCTTAGACCATGACGGTTTCGCATAGTATACTCTACATATTTGAGTAATTCTTCTGCTTTTCCATCCTTCGGAATAATTAAAATTTTTTCTGTATTTCTTATTTTTTCTGTTCGACTCAGACGAGTTTTGGGGATTATTTTATTATAGAAAGAATACGGAACAATTATGACATTGTCTCTTTCTGGGTCTAAAAATGTAGCCCGTTTTTGTAAAACGCCAATTATTTCTACAGTATGTCCCTCCACATTAATCTCTTTACCAATGGGTACCATAGATGGGAAAAGAGTGGAGGCAATTTTATGTCCGATTACTCCCACTGGCCGTATTCTAATGAGATCCTCGTAATTGATGTACCTACCAATTTCTAAAGGGTGGTTAGAGGCTTTTTCATATTCGGGGACCGTGCCAATTATATTTACTAATTTTGCTTCCTGTTTTTTGTATTTTAGTGGGACATATTTGCTTATCAGAATTGCTGAGTTCTCTACTGAAGGATGAATTTTCAAAGACCGCCAATCCTCTATTGTAAAGTCTTTCCGCTTTATTAGTTCATTTATTGTTGCTTCGTTCAAAACTAAAACCCCCGGATATTTTTGGAGATAGATAAAGTTCTTACCAATTGATTCAATCTCTTTTCTGATTGCATACTGTAGTCCATTGACAAATGCAAGGAGTAATGTTATAGAAAATACACCTATTGAGATGCCGAGAGTCGTTAAAAAGAAACGGAGTCGTGCTGTTTTGCTGATTTGTAAACTGTTTCTAACGTTTTCATAAAATCCATCTAATTTCATTTTATTGACACCTCATTGCCATCGGTTAGTTTTGATAAAATATGATATGGGCCAATAATTACCGTATCATCAATTTTAAGCCCTGATGTTATTTCTATATCAGTATCACTATATATCCCTGTTTTCACTTCTTTTTTCTTTGCCCTATGAGAAGTATAAAGGAATACATATTCTACCCCCGCGCTATCGGTGATTGCACTGATGGGCAGGGTAAGGGTAGAATCCTGAAAAGCCGTTATAATTTCTGCCTTAACCGTCATCCCCGGTTTTAGTAAAAAACATGTATCAGTGAGTTCTACAAAGCATTCAAAATCTATTCCTCCTTCATCACTTTTGATCGGCGTCATTCCAATTTCTGATACAACTCCAGCAAATTTCCGTGAAGGAATTGCTTCAGCCGATACCAACACTTTCTGTCCTACTTTTAGGAATGGTATTTCGCCTTCTGAGATTTTAACCACAGCAAGCATCTTATCAAGATTGGCAACAGTTAATATTACAGTCCCAGGATTGTTCATAGTGCCCATAATAACAATTTCACCTTCTTCAACGTTAATCTGGATTATAGTCCCTGAAATTGGTGAATATATCCTCGTTTTATTATAATTATTAACAGCCTTTTGATATTCAGCTTCTGCAATTTGAAAATCACACTTGATATCTTCTAAATTATCAACAGCGATGAGTTTTTTTTCAGCTAACTTTACTGCGTGTTCATAGACCCTTTTCGCCTTTCCATACCGAGCCTGTGTAACGCTTAAATTTGCAATAGCATCCACATCACTAATTTTACAAAGTAAATCACCTTTTTTAATCCTTTGTCCTACCTTTACATATATTTTTTGTATTTTTCCTACAATTTCACTAGCAATATTAATCTGGGGTGATGCTTTCAAATATCCGTTAGCCCTGATAATTGCTGTGATATTCTCTTTTTTAACGATCTTAATATGAACTTTAGGGATTTCTTTTTTGCTCTGGATTGATACACATAAAATTGACAAAATTATGATTACACAAATAATAATTATTACTCGTCTTTTAATCATATTCTACCCCTTTT
>CBFGJP010000143.1:0-2696 GCA_965649105.1 Caldifarciminota bacterium | reverse complement strand
ATATATCCAGGGGTGCCTATGTTTTCAAGTGGTTGGGTAAGATATTCTATTTTGATTAAATAACCCACTTTCGGTAAGATTATTTTTGATTTAAATCGAAATATTGACTTTTTATAAAATTTAAATATAATTATCCCATGAAAAAATTGCTTGTCATTTATTCTTTACTTTTTATCTGTGTTCGTAGTGAAAGTTATTTTGTAGGGGTCTATTATTATCCATGGTATGATTACAATCGCCACTGGCAGGAAGGATACTTGAGAAAAAAACTTTTGATTTTCCAGGCTCCACTCCTTGGTGAGTATTCATCACGCGATGCTACTCTAATACAGAATCATATCAACTGGTCTTTGTCCAGAGAGATTGATTTCTGGGTATTATCCTGGTGGGGACCGGGTAGTTGGGAAAATACCACAATCCTTAATTACATCATACCGCAACTCAACGGAAGCAATTTGAAATACTGTCTGTTTTATGAAACTCCGGGCAGATTAGGAGACCCCCCAATAAATTTTGACAATCCTACAATTTTCTCGACTTTTATTTCTGATTTTAATTATATCGCACAGAATTACTTTAATAAACCCAATTATCTTTTCTGGAACGGTCGTCCTGTAGTCTTTATTTATCTGACACGCACCTTCACGGGAAATTATGCAGGTGCGATTGATTCCGTCCGCACATTATTACAAAATCAGGGATACAATGTTTTTTTGGTTGGAGATGAAGTATACTGGGGAACACCAAATCAAACACGTATTGCCTGTTTTGATGCAATAACGAGTTATAATATGCACGGTCCATCCCAATATGCTGGATATCCAGCCAATACCAATTTTTTCAAAAATGTTAGTGCTAAATTTAATGAATATAAAAATGTAGCAAACGCCATTGGGGTAAGATTCATACCAAATGCAATGCCCGGATTTAACGACCGGGGGGTTCGTCTCCAAGCAAATCATTATGCAATTCCTAATCAGTATAAACAAACATGGGACTATACTACCACATTCAGGCGTTCGCTTATAACATCAAAAATCCATTTAGATAACCAATTAGGTAGATGGGTTGTCATTACTTCGTGGAATGAATGGCATGAAGATACACAGATTGAACCTACCATCCTTACCGATACCTGTTCTCGTGATACAAGTCTTTCTGGGACCGCTTATACACAAGGCTATGTTTATAAAGGATATGAATTAGACCTACTAAACACATTAACTTATATCTTTGGTGAAAATGACAGCATCCTCTTTTATACCAGCTTTGAAAATGGTGAGCCATTACCTTTTGCCGATTCGGTCTATGCAATACAAGGCGTAGATGGATATGGGTCTGCCCCGAGACCTGAGGCTGGTCGGATGACACAAGAGTTAGGGGTACCGGTGCTTACAGGTAATTATTACTTGAGGATTGCAGGTGAAGATATTAGCTCATCCCAGAATTCTTATTGTAAATACCTACTTTTTGATATCCCCAATATTCCTATAAATAAGTCTACATTTTTGAGTTATCATATCTATCCGTATCAAAAAACTCATTTGATGTTAGGCATCATAACGACCGATGGTTTAGAATTGCAATATTCTGAGTGTATTGACCAGAATGAAAACCAGATGGACCCTGAAAAAAGGAATGAATCAACCGGCAACTGGTGGTATATTGAAGCAGACCTTTATCCATTGTATAATAGAGTGATAGATAAAATATACTTTGTCTATGATGATTATCCAAATTCAGAGGTCGGAAACTATAGATGTTATGTTGATGACATAAGAATCTTTAACAAAAAATTAGGAAGTGTTAAGGTGGAAGAAAAATCAGTAATGTACGATAAAATAAATCCAAAGACTGAAACCAATATATTTTACGGCAGATTATCAGGGTTCAGTAATAGAGAAGATATTAAAGTTTATGACATCTCGGGAAGGATGGTTAATGAATTTACAAAAAGTGGAGTTTATTTCATCCAAGATAAAAAATCAGTGCAGAAGATTATTTTTATAAAGTGAATCATCTTTTTTTCTTTATCTCTGCCTTTTTAATTTAAATTCACGGCGCTTCTTAAAGATAAACTATTTTTATGGGTAAAAATTAATTTAGGTTTTAAAGAAAATTTTATAATATGGGGTTCAGTAGGGATAAGAACACTTGACTTCTCAGATATTTCATATATAATTGCATAATCGGGGCGTGGCGCAGTTGGTTCAGCGCACCAGCTTGGGGTGCTGGGGGTCGTCCGTTCAAATCGGATCGCCCCGATTTTATTTTTAGATTTTCCCATGCCTTGATTTTTTCTTCAAATTCAATATTATAATGCTGATGGAATTTTTTTTATTTTCTTTAATCATCGCAAATGAAAATAAAGTATTCAATGTAAATATGGAGGAATTATCTTTTCAAGAATTATCATTAAAAGATGTAATTATCGATTATCTAATCGATGATTATTTATATATACTTACAGAAAAAAATATTATTGCCGTGGAAACTATAAATTTACAGATAATAGACCGTACACCACTTCCCCAGCGATTCAATTATATTGCTCATAATAAAGATGATATAATTATAATCTCCGCATCAGAAATAATCGTTCTCAATAAAAAGAATCTCGCCTTCAAAACCGGGATAGGGATTGAACCTGGCGATTATCAACCAATGGTTTCACCAGCAAAATTGCATAATGAAGA
>CBFGJP010000142.1:0-2724 GCA_965649105.1 Caldifarciminota bacterium | reverse complement strand
TCAGGTCCCCTAACCACTTTGGTGCCATTATTAAACGCCGACATCCGGGAATAATTAGATTTGCTTAGTATTCTATCCCACCATAATGCGATTTTTGCATTAATCCTACCCCACCCATAATAGTAATCAAATCCCGGAGAGCCTAAATCATCTGCTGCCTGCGCTATCAAATTTCTAACCTCTGTAGCCGTTAATTCCGGATATTTAGACAGGATGAGTCCTACAAGAGCAGAAACAAACGGTGCTGCTACTGATGTCCCCGGCATATAACTGTAATATCGTGTCATTCCGTATTGCTCATACAGGAATAGATAGGGTGGAGTGGTAGAAAATATATTATCAGGATGGTTTGGTGGTGAATATACTCCACCAGCAGGTGCTGCAACTGTAATTTCAGAACCATAACATGAATACGATGTCCTTGCATCATTTTTATCAGTTCCACTTACCGCAATTACATTTGGATAATCCTTTGAATATGCAGCAGGATAGGCCACAGGTCCACTGGAATTTCCAGCAGAGGCTACCAAAACACAGTTATGTTCATTAGCATACTCGCAGGCATAAGATGCCCAAGGATGTGGACTTCCTCCACCGCTGTAGTTGATAATTTTACAACCGCTGTCTACTGCTTCTATTACACCTTGATAAAACCACCATACAGTTGACCAACCACCACCTAAATCTGAACGAAAAACTTGGATTATGCGTAATTTACAGGTCCAGCACATACCAGAAACACCAATTTCGTTGTTAGTAGTGGCACCAATTATACCTGCAACATGTGTGCCGTGCCCCACATTATCCCTTACCCCTTCGCCGTCTCCAGTATAATCGCCGCCGAGTTCAATCTTTGAAGCATCCATGAGGTCTGGATGGCAAAGTGTACCGCCTTGCAGCGGGATGCCTGTGTCTAATATACCAATTTTTACTACAGAAGAACCTCTTTCTATATCCCAGCCTTCTGGAGCATCTATATCTGCATCCGGGCTACCATATGTTGGTGATTGACCGGTGTTATGTAACCCCCATTGATAACCAAAGTATTGGTCATTTGGGATGGTATGGAGGTAATAAATAATATTGGGGGCTGCTTCTTCCATAAACGGTTGTTCTTTTAATAAGAAAATGCACTCTAAAAGATCAGAATTTACAGGTATTCTATAACGGGCGCTATGCAATTTATCAAACTCATCAATACACTGGAATCCCTTGCTTAACAAAAAACAATGAGCAGAAGATGGGGCACAGCTGTTTTTCACCTTTATTAGAACTTAATCTGGCATACATTCTACATTCTGACCACACCATTCAATAGTAAAGAAAGAACTACAAAGATAAACCAAACAAAGAAAATAACAAGATATCATTTTTCCCCCTTGATTTGTTAAAGGTGATATTTTTAGGGTTTAAAATAAACTTCATTTTTACCTGAAGCATACCAGCCTTCAAACCCACCAATTACATAAATGCCTCCAGAAGAACCGACCGCTCCCAGGAAATAACGGGCCGTGGGCATCCTGGCTCTAAATATCCATTCATCAGTATCAGGATTATACATCTCGTTAAAATCAGTTCCTTCGCCTGGGAGCATGTCCCTTCCACCAATTGCAAAAAGCCTCCCTTTATACTCTACCAAAGCTAATGCATCCCTGTAAACTTGCATCGGTGATTTTGCCTCCCATGAATCCGCTACTGGCTCATAAACCTCATTACATAGGCAAAAATACGAACTATAACCACCAACTACATATATTTTCCCTTTATATACCGCTGCTGCAGAATATGTTCTTGGAGTAGGCATAGGAGATTTCTGTATCCATAAGTCCGTAACTGGGTCATATTCTTCATTTATAGAAAGAACCCCATTGTTCCATCCACCAATTATATATATCTTACCATTTATCGTCGCAGCCGCAGCACCGCATCGGGGAGTAGGCATAGAAGCCCTGTTTGTCCAGGAATTGGTCGTAATATCGTAAACCTCGTTAATTGCTAAGACACTATCACCATTTGTGCCCCCTATAACATAAATTTTATTATCCATCGCAACGACAGCCATTCTAGCCCTGGGTGTGGGCATTGAAGGTCCTTGTGTCCAGGTAGCGGTCTTTGTGTCGTATATCTCAACGATATTGGTGATAATTATTAAAGTATCCTGCTCATAACTACCACCAATCGCATAAATTTTATCACCTACTGCTACAGCACCAAGTTCCCCGCGTTTTGTAGGCATCGATGTTTTCGTAACCCAGATTCCACCCTTTGGAAATACAGAAATAGTAATGCTCGCAATAGAAGTATCTCTGTGAATATCAAATACTCTAACACTTAAAGTCTCTTGCACAATCTCATTAACTGTCGAGGCAATCCAGATGACAGAATCATTATCAGTATCATCAAATGAACCACCAGTTGCACTCCACTTAAAGAAAATAGAATCCCCGTTTCGGTCTTCAGCAGATGCCTTTGCAAAAACTGTATCTTCGCTTTCAACCGATGTTCTGGATACTGTTATAACAATATTATCCGGAGGATTATTTTTATGACAGTCAAAGATAAAAATCACGATTATAAACAGAATTATTGCTTTATTCCAATCCGCCAAATTTGATACCATAATACCTCCTGTGTCTTAACTTTGCCTGCTACTACTACAAAAGAGATAATCTCATTCATTTTTTACCCCCTTGTTTTTGCAAAGCAAAAACCACGGAAAGACGC
>CBFGJP010000141.1:0-2809 GCA_965649105.1 Caldifarciminota bacterium | reverse complement strand
TTGATTTCGCCAGTGGCGATTGAGCAGGGGTTGCGTTTTGCGATTCGTGAGGGCGGTAAGACGGTCGGTGCCGGTGTAGTAACCCAAATAATTGAATAAAAAAGGGATGCAATGAGAATAATTATCAGTCTTGCCTGCACAAATTGTAATAACAGAAATTATACAACAACCAAGGATAAGAAGAAACAGGCACGGTTGGAAATAAAGAAATACTGTAAATTCTGCCGGAAACACACATTGCACAAGGAAGTAAAATGATCTCTGCAAATTCCAGCAATCTAAAATACCCGAAAGCCAAATTGTTTGGTCTTTAGGTATTTAGAAATTTTTTATTTTTAGGTAACCACAATGTTTAGGCCTGTAGCTCTAACGGCAGAGCATCCGGCTCCAAACCGGAGGGTTGGGGGTTCAAATCCCTCCAGGCCTGGATATAGAAAAAAGTGATTAATAAAATAATTGATTATATAAAAGGCGTTTACTTAGAAATGAAAAGGGTCTCTTGGCCAACGAAGAATGAGCTTGTAAATTCCACGGTTATTGTCATTCTCGTATCAACTTTTGTTGCTTTGATAATATTTGTACTGGACCGTATTTTTACGGCACTGTTAGGTATAGTCATTAGATAATGCTATGAACTGGTATGTAGTGCATACATTAACCGGACACGAACAGAAGGTTAAAAGAATACTGGAACGGATAATAAAAGAAGAAGGAATGGAAAATTATTTCGGCAAAATCATTATTCCAGTTGAAAATCTTATCAAAATAAAAAAAGGAAAAAAAGTAATGGAAGAAAGAAGGCTATATCCTGGGTATATTGTTATTGAAATGGAACCAACGAATGAAGCGTTAAAACTTGTCAATTCAGTACCTGGCGTTACCCATTTTCTCGGCACGAGAAATAAACCGATAGCATTAGGAGAAGATGAGGTTAATGCGCTCTTAGCCCAGGTCGAAGAATCTAAGAAAAAAGTTGTTACAAAAATACCTTTTACAAAAGGAGAAAGAGTAACGGTAATAGATGGGCCATTTACTGACTTTGTTGGGACTGTTGAAGAAATTTATCCGGAAAGAGAAAAGGTTAAGGTTATGGTGATAATATTTGGAAGACCGACGCCCATTGAACTTGGTTTTCACCAATTGAAAGGTTTCTGAAAGGAGTTTTATGGCGAAGAAAGTTGTTGCTGTTGTCAAATTGCAAATCCCGGGAGGTAGTGCGACACCAGCACCACCGGTAGGACCTGCATTGGGTCAGCACGGCGTGAATATCATGGAGTTCTGTAAGGCATTTAATGCCGAAACTAAAAACCTTGCAGGACTTGTCATTCCGGCTGTAGTTACAATTTATAACGACCGTTCCTTTACTTATGTTCTAAAAAGTCCTCCGGCATCCATTCTCTTAAAACAAGCAGCTGGAATTGCTAAAGGATCTGCCCAGCCGAATCGTGACAAAGTTGGCAAGATAACAAAAAAACAGCTTGAGGAAATCGCCCAGCGCAAGATGAAAGATCTCAATTGCGATAGTCTTGAAAAGGCGATGAAAATAATAGAAGGAACGGCAAGAAATATGGGTATAATCGTGGAGTAGTAATGAAGAGATCTAAACGTTATAATGAAGCATTATCTAAGATTGATAAAAACAAAAAATATTCTTTAAAAGAGGCAATTGAAACCTTGAAGAGCATCGCCAATGCCAAATGCAATGAATCGGTGGATATTGCAGTAAAGTTGAATATAAATATAAAGAAACAAGATCAGATGGTTCGAGGAACTTCAGATCTGCCTTACGGTACAGGAAAAATAAAAAAAATACTCGTGCTCACAAAGGGAGAAAAAGAAAAAGAAGCAAAGGAAGCAGGTGCTGACTATGTTGGCTTTGAAGAATATATAGAAAAAATAAAATCGGGCTGGATCGATTTTGACAATGTTATAGCAACACCTGACGCGATGTCCGAAGTTGGTAAACTTGGTAAAATCCTCGGTCCCAAGGGCTTAATGCCATCACCAAAAACTGGTACCGTGACATTTGAAGTCGGTAATCAGGTAAAGGCACTGAAAAAAGGAAAGATTGAATTCAAAACTGACAAAGGTGGTTGTGTCCATGCATTGGTAGGTAAAGCATCCTTTCCTGTTGAACATCTTGAAGCCAATATCCAGACATTCATCCAGGATCTTCTTGCTGCCAAACCATCCACGGTCAAAGGGCAATTTATAAAATCTATTACACTCTCTTCTACTTTCGGACCCGGCATTAAATTAAATGAAAAAGATTTTCTAAAATCAAAGTAGATTATATTTCTTTCAAATGGGAGGAATGAATGCCATCGCAAAGAAATGTTGAAAATCTAAAAAAAAGCACCGAGATGATGAAAAATGGTAAGGCATTTTATTTTACTGAGTTCACCGGGCTTAATGTTCAGCAATTAGAAAGATTGCGTCGGGAATTGAAAAAAAATCAATGTAATTATCTCGTTGTCAAAAATACCCTGGGGCTTCTGGCATTGAAAAACTTAGGCTATGAAATTGAAGACCTTAAAAAACTATTTTATGGACCGATCGGAATTGCGATTGCCTACGATGATCCGCTTGTTCCCACCAAGATTCTTAACGAAATCCAGGGTTTAAAAATTAAGGGCGCTTTTGTTGAAGGGAATGTCTATGATGCCAGTGGAGTTGCTGAACTTACAAAAATACCATCAAAATTGGTTCTTTTACAATCAATGATTGGTTCGCTAAATATTGTCGGTAATCTTGTTCACATTTTAAATAGTATTATACAAAATTTAGTTTACACTGTTGATGAAATTAA
>CBFGJP010000140.1:0-2913 GCA_965649105.1 Caldifarciminota bacterium | reverse complement strand
CGAACACACCGTATATAAACTTGCCCGCACTGGTCTTATCCCTTCCCTAAAAATCGCTGGTCAGTGGCAGTTTAAGAAGGATGTAATTGATAAGTGGATAAGTGAGGAAGCGTTGAAAAGGGTGAGAGAGAATTTAAAGTCTTCCTCAAAGAAAATAAACAAGGCATAAAATTATGGCTGAGGACAAAATGGATAATAAATTAAATTCCAAAACTGAAAAAGAGATTCAAGAAGCAATCTTGCAGGAGAAAGCAAGAGGAACACCTGACTTAGAAATTGGTCAGAAATATGGAGTTACTTTTAGATATATTGAACGGCTCATTACTCGTTCCCAAGGGCTTAATATCAGCACCTTAAAATTTTCAAAGAAAATAAAAACACTCTATCCAAGAGATTTTAAGGAAGAACAAACCACAGTCTGGAGTTTTAAACAAAGAGGGAAATGGGCAACTCATAGCGGAGAATATAGAGGCAATTGGTCTCCTTATATCCCGAGAAATGTGATTTTAAAGTATTCAAAGCCTGGGGAGTTAGTTCTGGATTACTTCTGTGGTGCTGGAACAACTGCTGTAGAATGTAAACTTTTAGGAAGGAGATGCATAGCCTTAGATATTAATGATAAAGCTATTGAACTAGCGAAGAAAAATATAAATTTTAATATAGAACCCCAGCAACTAACATTTATAAATAATAACATCCATCCCCAGATTTACGAACCAAAATTGATGGTTGGTGATGCAAGAGATTTGTCATTTTTACAAGATAACTCTATAGACTTAATATGTGCTCATCCTCCTTACGCAAATATTATTCATTATACTGATTTCAAAGAAGGAGATTTATCATTTTTTGATATAGACTATTTCCTAAAAGAGATGTCAAAGGTTGCGAGGGAAAGTTTTAGAGTGCTGAAGCCAGGTAGACAATGCGCAATTTTGATAGGAGATACTCGCAGGGAAAAACATGTAATTCCTTTAGGATTTAAGCTTATAAATGTTTATCTGGATGCTGGTTTTAAATTAAGAGAGCTTATTATTAAACGACAACATAACTGTAAAACAACAGGATTTTGGTATGCGAAGAGTATAAAACACAATTTTCTTCTTTTAGCTCATGAGTATCTACCAATTTTTGAAAAACCTGCAATAGCTCCTCCTTTGAGTGTAAAGGAAGAACCAGTAGATTATGGGGTAGTTAACCCTACCTTGAAGAAGCTTCTACTTAAGAGAAGATTAGATGAACTTGAGACCACAACAGTATGGATTTTGCCGGAGAAAGACTTTGAAGAACGTTTAAACAAGAATGTAATTGATAGATATTCAGATGAAGACGGATATTTAAGTGTTTCTTTTGTTTCTCATGCCAAAGATGACTTTCAGATGACTTTGAAGGGGAAACAAAGGTGTAAGAGATTGTTTTTTATCAAGTCCCCATTTTTGAATAATTCTCCTTCTCGCTCAATTATTGAATATTTCTTAAAGAAAATAGAAGAAATTGTGCGCCAATATTTATCCATTATAAGCAAATCTGGTTTTTTGGTAATTCAAACACAAGATGTAAGGATAGATGGATTTATAGAGCCCCTTGCTAAAAGAATAGTAGATATGTTTAGCGATGATTTATGGCTTAAGGAAATAGTCATTGTTACTCCAGAAGGGGCAGTTCTAAATAAACAAGACTCAAAAGAGTATTTAAAGATAGTACATCAATATCTACTTGTTTATGAGATAAAATAATGAGGAATAAGAAAAATATATATAAACATGAGATAGAACTTACAAATTTAGAAATTAAAAATACATCTCGTGAAAAATTTAGGGAATTATTAGAAGGAATAAAGTATAAAGGCTATGAAGTAGAACATCTGTCAGATGGGAGAAAAATAGTAATAACAAAACCCGGTGGTAAATTCACTTTTGGTAAAATTAGACGTGAGGATTTTATGGTTTGGATTTATAATCCTGAAGACTTAACTCTTTGGTTGATCTCTCATAAAGATATATTCAATGATCTTGAAGAAAAAGGGAAAGCCAATCCTCATGAAACCATCAAAATAATAGATGCTCTTGAAAGAGTTTTTAATGGGGAAGACCCCAATGATGTATTGAGAGATAGAAAATTAAGTAACCCGGTAGGAGAACAACCAGAGGTTTTACTTAAAGCGTATAAGTGGATATGGGGACAAGAGGACTGCAATTATCCAGAAGGAGAAGGTCGTGAAATGTCTATGAAAAACATAAGAGAACTCAGAGATAAATTAAGAAGGGTTTTAAAATGAAGAAACTTTTTATAATCTTAAAAGCAGTTTGTTACTATCTGAAATCTTCTTACAAGATATGGAAAATCAGGCGATTACAAGAGGATGATCTTGTTTACACGACTAGAACGCACGTTCAAATCGGAGTTTATCCTGGCAGCAAACCAGAATCTCCTTATGATTTTATCGTGAAATTCAGAGAACCAAACAAACGGGAACGTACACCCGCCCATGTTCATTTGATTGTTGAGATGTATGTCAAGCATGCTTATAATCCATCATTAACATTAAAGTTGAAGGAACATATCTTAACAATGCTTAATCACATAAAACCTGTAAATTCATTTCCTCCATGTCTTCAGTTTTTCAAACCTGAGCACATTGAACCCTATAAGGAATTAGATAGAGTTGGAGAATTCACGGTAGAATTCCTGCTTGTTGTAACGGAACTTATGGCAATACAAGAGAAAACAAACTATCCGGAAGGTTCTTTGACAGAAAGTCTGTATAAGGATTTTGGGGTGAAGGATAGGTTTTCAGTTATTCAAAAAGCTGTTTTAAAAAGATTGCGGTAGTACCAGCAGGTCCACCACTGGCCAGCGATTTTGAGGGAAGGGATTTGACCAGAGCGGGCAAGTTTATAGACGGTGTGTTCA
>CBFGJP010000139.1:0-2933 GCA_965649105.1 Caldifarciminota bacterium | reverse complement strand
AATTTCTGGAAAGAATCTAAAATTTACCATAATGCAAGTTATTTTATTCCTGTTCGTTAAAAAGTCAACTTGATATAAAAAAACATGATTATTTATATCTTACTGGATTTTAAGGCAATTCCCCTTGATTTTTTAGAAAAACTGGATAAAATCTATGAATGGGAGTATGGATAATATGAAAATAAGAGAAAATATAGCCAGTGCAATCGCTAGTTTTTTACCAAAAAGACTTGTCGGAGCAAAAATTTGGGGTGGGAAATACAAAATTAGTGAAAAATTCAATTCGGTTCTTCTTTTTGCTGATATATCTGGTTTTACAGCAATGAGTGAAAAACTTGCGCGTTTGGGAAGGGAAGGGGCAGAAGAGGTGAATAAAGTAATAAATCAATTTTTTGACCCGCTTATTAAAATTGTGTACAAGTGGAGGGGTGATATTTACCGCTTTGGTGGTGATGCATTTCTTGCATTTTTTCCCGAAAGAGAAAATAATCTTTCCGCAAGCGAATGTGCAATATATGCAGCAAAGGAAATTTGCGGATTTGTAAAAAGACATTCCCTAACCGATACAAAAGTCGGAAAATTTAAAATAAAAGTCCATATCGGACTTGTAAAAGGGAATGTTTATTTTCAGGATTTAGATAATAATTTTTTTCTGGGCGGTAGAGTGATAAACAATCTGATGAATATGATTGACATTGCAGGACCCGGTGAAATTGTCGTCAGCCCGGAAATAAAAGATGAACTTGAAGGTATAATTTTTAAACAGAAAGCAGGTGTATGGCAGTATCTCAAGACAAAGAAAAAAGTTAATGAACCGAAGCATATTCTCGGGATGCCAGTTGATGATATCGAAAAACAAGTTTCAAAGCTTGAAAATTACGTTCCCCAATGGTTATTAAAAAGGATTGAAATCAAACCAAGTTTTGACCATAAAGATGGTGAACATCGAAAGATCGCGGTTGTATTTTTGCATTTCGCCGGGATTGATTATGAAAAGCACTCTTCTAAGACACCAGAGAAAATGGCTAAATTATATAAAATTGTGAGTTCAATTGTGGAAAGGTATGATGGCTGGATAAATGCGATTGACATCTATAAAGATAGTGAAAGATTTCTTGTGGTATTTGGTTTTCCTTTTGCCTATGAAGATGATGAACTAAGGGCAGTCCTTTTTGCCTACGAAGTGTTGAATCATCCGGATTTAAAAGGCTTAAATTTAAGGGCAGGAATAAATTCAGGTTCAGTATTTGCTGCACCTGTCGGTAACCAACTGAGGAGAGAATACGCTACCCTTGGTGATGCGGTAAATCTATCAGCACGGCTTGGGGCAAAGGCAGAGAATAGAACAATTGTAGTAAGTGAGCCGGTATTCAATAAGACCTTTGCGTATTTCAACTATGAATTTATTGGAGAGAAGGAATACAAAGGTAAAAAGAAAAAAATCAAAACCTATAAACTTCTTCAGAAAAAACAGGTTGAGAAAAAAGCACTGAGCAGATGGTTATCCGAGAGTGAAAAAATTATTGGCAGAGAAAAAGAAATTATTGAAATTAAAAAATCGATTGAGCGGTGTTTAAGTGGAAAGGGTCAGATTTTGTGCATTACAGGTGAACCAGGTATTGGAAAATCAAGGTTGGTACAGGAGATGATTAAATTGTCGAAAAAAGAAGGGTGTTATATACTGAAAGGTAATTGTATATCTTACGGAAGTGCATTTTCATACCATCCCTGGATAGATATCCTGAATGAATTTTTTAACATCCTGCCTGTGGATTCTGTTAAAATTAAAGAAGAGAAGATTAAAAAACAGATTACAGTTGTGGATAAAAAACTTATTGATTGGTTGCCGATAATAGGCGAATTGCTGGGTGTTCCATTTTCTGAGACTTCTCTCACAAAATATCTGGATCCTAAATTAAAGAAACAGAGGGTATTTGACATTACATTTGATTTATTGAAGTTTATTGCCCGAAAGCAACCCTTGATTGTTATAATTGAAGACCTCCATTGGGCTGACACTGCGTCAATAGAACTGGTAAATTATATCGGCAGAAATATTGAAGATAAATCAATCCTGCTCGGTCTGGTTTTTCGGCCACTTAAAAAGAAAGAAGAATTCTTAGAAAAAGAGTGGACGACGATAATTACCTTAAAAGAACTCTCAAAAGAGGCAAGTCTTGAACTTGTAAGTAGTTTGCTTAACATAAAAGAAATTCCTGAAGAGTTAAAGAAAATAATTGTAAACAAATCACAGGGAAATCCATTTTACATTGAAGAGCTTATTAAATCATTGGTTGAACAGGGTTATATTGTAGAAGAAAAGGGAACCTGGCAATTTAAGAGAGATATTAGAATGCTGCAATTACCAGATTCGGTAGAGGCAGTAATATTATCAAGGATTGATAGACTTGATTACCGGGATCGTGATGTCCTGCAGATTGCCTCGGTGCTGGGTAGGGAATTTGATGAATTTTTACTTAAGGGTATATACCCTGAACACAGTGCGTTGAAAAATTCGCTTTCAAATCTTGAGCGATTTGACCTTATAAAACAGGAAAGGGGTGGGCGGCAGATAAAATATTTTTTTAAACATATCTTAACGCAAGAAGTTGCCTATGGCACATTGTCTTTTGCTAGGAAAAAAGAACTTCATAATAGAACTGGTGAGTTTATTGAGAAAGAATTAAAAGAAAGAAAAGAGGAATTTTTAGGTTTGCTTTCTTATCATTTTTATCAGGGTGAAAATTATGATAAATCACTACTCTATTCGGTTGAGGCTGGAGAAAAGGCAAAAAAGGTCTATGCCAATGAAGAGGCAATAGAATTTTTTACCCGGGCGATTGAATCGTATGAGAAATTAGAGGGTGAACTACAGAAAAAAATAAATATCTGATTGAAAAAACCTTTATAATGGCAAAGGTGCATTATAATTT
>CBFGJP010000138.1:0-3053 GCA_965649105.1 Caldifarciminota bacterium | reverse complement strand
CTTTGATATTGTAATTGCAAATCCACCGTATATAAAAGAATATATAAATAGAAAAGCATTTGACAAAATTAGAGAACATCCGTACTACCAAGGCAAAATGGATATATGGTATTTCTTTGCTTGTAAGGGAATTGACTTACTAAAAAATAATGGTGTCCTCACTTTTATAGCCCAAAGTAATTGGGTAACAAATTATGGTGCAAAGAAAATGAGAAATAAAGTAATTCAAGATGCTGTAATCATACAGCTTATAGATTTTGGTGCATATTTTATATTTGAAAATTCTGATATACAGACCATGATAATGATTTTTAGCAAAGATCCAAAAATAGATGGTTATAGATTAGATTATAGACGAATAAAATCTTTAAAACCAAATTATAAAGATGTTAGTGACATACTTGGAAAAACAAAAAATTCTAATATTGAATATTTGACACCAATCGCTAAGAGGAAAGAATTTGTTGATAAACAGTTAGTATTTTCTATATCAAGTATTGAAAGCATTCTTGAGAAAATTAAAAATAATGGCACTTTTTATTTATATGAAGATGAAATTATTCAAGGAATTGTTGCTCCACAGGATTTTTTAAATAAAAATAATGCAGAAAAATTGAAAAACAAATTCCCAGTTGGTGCAGGAATCTTTGTTCTAACAGAAGAAGAAAAACAAAAATTAAATCTCATACAAAATGAATTGGAAATAATCAGACCATATTATACCACTGAAGAATTACATAGATATTATGCAAACAGGAAAAATAAATATTGGATAATTTATGCCCAATCAGATATGAATAAAAAGATAAACCAGTATCCAAACATAAAAAAACATCTTGAACAGTTCAAAAAGATAATAACTTCTGACTTTGGGCCCTATGGGCTTCATAGAGCAAGAAATGAAAGTTTCTTCAAAGAGGAAAAGATAATTTCGTTGCGAAAATGTGAAATTCCCACTTTTACATATACAGATTTTGACTGTTATGTGTCGCAAACATTTTTTGTTATAAAAACACAAAGAATAAATATGAAAATTTTAACAGGAATATTAAATTCAAAAGTTGTATCTCTTTGGTTATTCCACAAAGGTAAAAGACAAGGTAACTTATACCAAATTGACAAAGAACCTTTACTGAGTATTCCCATTCCCCCCATCACACCCCAAAACAAACCCATATCAGAAAAAATAGAATCTCTTGTCAATCAAATCCTCTCCCTCATCCAATCCGATGATTACCTTTCAAACCCAGAGAAGCAAGCAAAAGTCAAAGAACTTGAGCAAAAAATTGACCAGCTGGTTTATGAACTTTATAATTTGACAGAAGAAGAAATAAAAATTGTGGAAGGTGGTTAAAAATGGCTCGTTCATTTGAAGTTAAGATAAACCTTGATGATATCATCTTTGACGCCCTGGGACTAACCGACGAAGAACGAAAAGAAGTCTACTGGGCAGTCGCCGAATTGGTAAAAAATAGATTGGAAAAGGCAAGGATTCTGTAATGAATTCTGTTTCACACAGACATCAACACCATTCAATTAGATTAAACAATGTAGGGGCAATTCACGAATTGCCCCTACAAAAAAATATGACCATTAAATATAATTCACAACACCATCGCCGTTCAATAAGATTAAAGGGATACGATTATTCCCAATCAGGGGCATATTTTATTACCATATGCACATATAACCGAGAATGTTTATTTGGTAAAATTGTAGATGACAAAATGATTTTAAATCAATATGGAGAAATTGCTAATCAATGCTGGTTAGAGATACCCAATCATTTCCCAAATGTTGAATTAGATGAATATATAATTATGCCAAATCATATTCACGAGATTATTGTAATAAACGAACAAAATGTAGGGGCAATTCATGAATTGCCCCTACAAAATCAATATCAACGCCGTAAAATGTTAATACCAAAAATTATTGGACGATTTAAAATGAATTCTGCAAAACAAATCAATCAATTACGCCATACACCTAACATTCCTGTATGGCAACGCAATTATTATGAACATATAATCCGCAATGAAAATGAATTAAATAAAATCAGGGAATATATTATTAACAATCCTCTGCACTGGGAACTGGATATTGAAAACCTATTGAACAATGGACAATTCGTGAATTGCCCCTACAAAAATATAACTGAATATTTTGATATAATACTCAAATAAAAGATATTGATGTAAATTTTTTACAACAGATTATGCTCGGAGAAAGAGTAGTATCCTTCTTCCGTAATGATAATGTGGTCAATGATTCTTATGCCGATTATATCACCAGCATTTTTTATCCGCTCGGTGATCTTTAAATCGTCTTCAGATGGCTTTAAGACCCCACTCGGATGGTTGTGGATTAAAAACAAACCACTGGCATTTTCTATAATCGCAAATTTAAAGACCTCTCGGGGATGGGTTAAACTCGCATCAAGGATGCCCTTGGAGATTGTTGTATCCTTTAAGAGTGAATTTTTTCCGTCCACGGCGGCAACCTTGAACAATTCCTGTTTCAAACTTCCAATTGGCGGCGCATAGTATTCGTATAAATCCCCAGGCTTTGTAAATTTTATCATCTTTTCCTGTTTTTTTGAATAGGAGCGTCTGCCCGCCTCAAGTGCCGCAAGGATGGTGATAATCTTTGCCCTGCCCAATCCAGGGATTTTTAAATTCTCAATCTCCTTCACTGATTTTTCCGCAAGTCTTTTTAAGTTTCCTACCTTGGATAAAATTTCTTTCGCAAGGTCAAGTGCAGAACAATTCTTTACACCCTTGCCAATGATAATCGCTAGGAGTTCTGCATCGCTCAAAACATAACTTCCCTGTTCATAAAATCTTTCACGTGGTCTTTCACTCTCAGGCCAATCTTTGATCTTCATTGCTAAATTTCGTTTAGCATTGATTACAATGATGAAGAATAACGATGACGCAGATGAAAAAATGATGACGCAACAGTATAAATCATTTCATTAAGGTCACCCTGATAACAAATCCCGCAAGGGTAATGGAAGAAGTTGCCATTAGTTTGATCAAAATATTTAAAGA
>CBFGJP010000137.1:0-3092 GCA_965649105.1 Caldifarciminota bacterium | reverse complement strand
GCAGATAACTGTTCAACGGATAATACAGAGGAACTTGTCAAGAGCTATAAAGATAATCGCATAAAATATTTTAGACACGAAAAAAATATCGGTGCGAACAACAACTTCAATTTTTGTTTAGAGCAGGCAAGAGGTGATTATTTCCAACTCCTTCAGGACGATGACTTAATAGATGACGATTTTATAGAGACTTGTATTAGACACGTGAATTATTCGATTAATTGTGGCATAATTAGGACAGGTGATAGAATTATTGACTCTGAAGGGAATATATTGCATGAAAATGAGAATATTGCGCAAGGCGTATCTAATGAAGAATTTATATATCTATTCTTAAATAAAAAGATAAGGATGTTTTTGTGTTGTACATTATTCAATACTATAGCATTGAGAGAGATGGGAGGGTTTAACTCATTATATAACAGATGGCAGGATGTTCTTGCAGAATTCCAGATCGGAATTAAATATGGAAGACAGGATATAAGAGATATAAAAGCAAGCTTTAGGAAGCATCCTTTTCAGATGACTACAAATGTTAACATGAAAGAATGGTGTGCTGATTCCCTTTTTTTGTTGGAATACTTAGTCAATATTAGCGATAATAGAAAAGACGAGATAAAAAGGCTTGGTTTAAAATATTTTTCTCATCATAATTATGATATAGCCTCGAGACAAAAGTCTCTCATTAGGAGATTACATTCATATTTTGTAATTTTTAGAAAATTTAAATCAGCAGGGTATTCGCATATACCATTACCGATTTACAAAATAATTTATAAATCTCCACTTTATAAATTTATCAGTGCATTAAGAAAAATCTAAATGAACATATGTTTGATTTCACAGGAATACCCACCTGATACCAACTGGGGCGGTATTGCAACATATACCCAGGTTTTTGCAAAAGGTCTGAGACAAATGGGACATTCGGTTCACGTTATAACGCTTGCTACAAAGAATGAATATATAACTGATGATAACGGCGTGGTAGTACATAGGGTTAAACCATCGCAAAATAAAACAATGATGAGAATCAGAGAGGTTTTAACAGACGCTGCCATTATTAAATACCATCCCATGTTAGACTTCTCCAAAAGAGTATTTATTGAAATTACCAAAATTTCCAAGAAAGAAAAAATTGATGTAATCGAGTCACCGGAAACATGCGCTCAGGCTTATATGACTTTTAAATCCTTTAATAACGTCCTTAAAGTAACACGACTTCACACACCTTTTTTTTGGGTTAGATTTCTCAATAAAGTGCCTGATACAAAATATCATTTGATAAGAGATTACTATGAAAGAGAACAATGTGCCCTATCTAACGTGATTACTTCCCCGACTGAAGCTATGAAAAAAATTGTTAACCAAAGATGGAATATAAATAATATACAGGTAATACCTAACTTTTTTGAGTTCAATAATTTTTATAATGACCTTAACTATAGCATATATGATAAGTACCTAAAAAATCACAAATACATATTATATTTTGGCAGACTCGAATATAGAAAAGGAGTACACATATTAGCGAAAGCATTAATATACGTATTTGAAAAAATCAAAAATGTAAAAGCGATATTTGTAGGAAACGATTCTGTATACAATAGAACATCAATGAGATCACTGATTAAAAAATCTCTTGTGAATCATCATAAAAATGTACTTTTTTTGGATAATATGCAGCGTAATTATCTGTTTCCGATAATAGAGAATGCCGAGCTGGTAGTTTTACCGTCACTATGGGAAAACTTTCCCTATGCCTGCCTTGAAGCCATGGCACTTGGGAAGGCAGTTTTGGCTACCTCTGGCAGCGGGTATTCGGAAATTATAGATAACGGAATCGATGGGATATTATGTGAGCCAAATAATCCACATATGCTTTCTGATTACATCATAGATTGCTTGACAAAAATGGATTTAAAATCAATAGGAAAAAGAGCACAAGAAAAAATAAAAAGATTTAGTACACAACTTATCGTAAAAGAAATGCTAAGTACTTACCGAAAGTTTATTCATGAGTTCAAACATTAATATTAATCATGTCTTACTAACAAGATTTAATTGCAGGTTATATTTAAAAGACCCGAAAATGTTATCACTGTCAGAACATAAGCGAATAGATGATGATTGGTTGAGATATAGATGGGATATTTTCGCATCTATTACCGTTCCAAGTGTAAATAATCAAACTGATAAAGATTTTACATGGGTTATTCTTTTCGATAAAAAAAGCCCTAGTTGGCTTAAAGATAAAGTCAATGATCTTAATTTAAAATGTCGACTATATGCGTCATTTCAAGACTTCGGAAGTGAAGAATTCTATTCTGAATTCCGCACAATTGTTGGTGGAGAAAAATATGATGTTACTCTTTTAACAAGATTGGACTCCGACGATGCCATTCACAGAGCAGTAATAGAACGGATAAAAACAAATTTCTTTTCTTTAAAAAATATACAAATATTAAATTTTGAAATTGGTTATCAGTATGAAATCAAACCTCGCAGGCTCGCAATGGTTAAGATCTACTCACCTCCTTTCAGCACAAAGGTAAACCTATCGGAAGATAATCCCTTTTGGGATGGCGGCAAGCATACCGAATTGCCACGATTATATAGATATCAAGATATAAGTTATGGTGATCCAATGTTTCTTCAATCTATCCACAGAGATAATCTTGCAAATCGTTTATGCGAAAAGAGGGCGTACCTTCCACACACTATCTCCACGACCGTGCTTGAAAAAGCATTTAATATTAAAGAAGATACAATTATCCGATACAAAATGTCTTACTTTCTCAAAAAAAATCTATTAAGATTGTGAAATTAGCTTTTATAGTCAACCAGTTTCCTTGCATATCCGAAACCTTTATACTGAACCAAATTACTGGTTTAATTGAACGTGGTCACAAGGTGGATATTTTTGCCTATAGTTGTGATAACACTTTTGTATTACATGAAGATATTCAAATTTATGATTTATTAAGCCGAACGTATTACTTTCCTGAAATTCCGATAAATAAAATTTATCGTCTCCTAAGATTATTTAAAATTTTATTTTCAGAGTTATATAAAAAACCAATGTTAACGTT
>CBFGJP010000136.1:0-3392 GCA_965649105.1 Caldifarciminota bacterium | reverse complement strand
TAATCTGGACGAGGCGCTTTGACACAGGTGGAAATGATATGGCAAAAGATGTTGTGGTAGATAGTCTTAATAATATTTTAATTATTGGCTCTACTCGTCCAGATACAATCTATAATTATTTGCTAATAAAATATGATACAGAAGGTAATCTTCTCTGGATGAGAAGGTATCAGAATGGTTATAATAATCTGGGTATGGCACTTACCATTGATGTAAATCAAAACATTCTTATTACCGGTTATTCTTTTAATGGCATAGACTATGATTATCTCACAATCAAATATACACCTTTTGGTGATACAATATGGACTAAAATATATGATGGTGGTTCAAATGATATCACTGACGATATTGCGGTGGATTCGGATAGCAATGTTATTATTACTGGTTCTTCTTATTCATTAGAGCAACATTTTACAGCACTAACTATAAAATACGGTTCTAACGGCGATACTCTATGGGTAAGAAGGTATCTTGACCCTAATTACTACGAACTTCATGCCTATGGGGTATCGGTTGATCAGAATAACAATGTTATTGTGCTCACCGCTCCTTATAATTTGTGGTATCCCTTTATTATTATCAAGTATATGCCTAATGGTGATACGGCCTGGACATCACGACAATCTTGGTTTTGGGAATTTAACCCAAGTGATATTACAGTGGATTCCGATAATAATATTTTTGTTACCGGAATGTATAATAAACAAGACGACATCTTTAGTTACGATTTTCGTGCAGGTAAGTTTTCGCCCGCTGGTGAATCACTTTGGATTGTAACTTACCCAAGCGGCATAAATGAGCTCAATGAGTTTTCTTACGGCATTGCGGTTGATTTATCTGGTAATTTTTATATTACTGGATATAAGGATAATGGTGTTGACTTTGATTATTTAACCGTAAAGTATCGTGGAGCGGAATTTGTTGAAGAGACAGGAAAAGAACAAAATCAAATGGTTAATCTAGGGGTCTTTCCAAATCCATTCCGAAATCACTGTGTGATTAAACTCCAAATCCCAAGCGCCAAATTCCAAACTGATGAAGTAGTTAGTAGTCCGCTAAGCAGTATTGCGGAGTATTCAGTAGCCAGTATGAAGATCTACGATGTAATAGGCAGATTGGTCAGACAATGGGACAATGAGGCTATTAGACAATCAGATCAAATCGTCTGGGATGGCACCGATGATTCCGGTCAGGAGATTTCCAATGGAATTTATTTTATCCAACTTAAATACTCCAACAAATCGTTTATAAACTGAGTGGTGAAAATCAGATAGGTTTTGCCTTCATAAATTTTCTCAGCCTTTCCCTTGCCCGATGCAGGCGGGTCTTTATGGTAGAAACAGGCAATTTCAAAATTTCGCTTATTTCCTGGTATGACCGTTCTTCTTTATGAAAAAGGATTATAATCTCCCGGTCAAGCGGTGCAAGTTGGCTCAATGCCCTTTCAATCGCTTTTAATCTTTTCTCTTTTTCATATTTTTCAATATAATCTTGTCCAGTTGCATAATGCTCATCAAGGTATTCATACTCAATTTTATTCTTTCTAAAAAAATCAATTACCAAATTATGGGCGATTGTAAATAGATAGGTTAAGAGCGGTCTTGAACTGTCATAGAGTTTTATTGTTTTAAAGAACTTGATAAATGTCTCAAAGGTCAATTCCTCAGCATCCTCATAATTTTTTACGAGTCGCAAAACATAACTGAATATTCTCCCCTTATAAAGATTTAGAATCTTTTCGCAGGATTTCTCTTCACCATTTATTGCCCCTTCAATTAACTCCCTTTCTCCATACATTTGACAAGTATACATAACATAATTAAAAAAACAAGTTTTTAGAATAAAGAGATACTTGATATTCAGCATCTTGGGGATATAATTAAAAAAAGGAGGTTTTATGTTCATTCTTGGTTTATTGCTTGTTATTGGCCTGATTGTTTTTCTGAGACTGTATCAGGTGACGACAGAAGACCGACGTATTGATGAGAAAATGCGCATCAGGAGATATGTGAGTTATGGCGCAGGTATTATCGGTGCCCTCTTGATTTTCTTCTCCCTGCTAAGGATTGTGCCACCGGGTTCGGTGGGTGTTCAGATCCTCTTTGGTCGGGTCTTAACAAAGGCAACCCTATATGAGGGTTTGAATATCGTAAATCCCTTTGTTGATTTACACATAATGAGTATCCGAACCCAGGCCTATACAATGTCCATTGCCTATGAGGAAGGGCAGGTGAAGGGTGATGATGCAATTACCGCCTTGACAAAGGATGGACTTGAGGTGAAGATGGATTTGACTGTGTGGTATCACTTAAATCCGGAAGAGGCGGCGCTTGTCTTTCAAAAGATAGGGCCGGATTATATAGAGAAGATTGTCCGGCCGGCGGCGCGCACCGCAATAAGGAATACGACTTCAAATTACCAGGCAATTGAGATATATGCAGAGAAGAGGAGAGAGCTTGAAGATGAGATTGAGAAACAACTTGCTGAGGATTTTGGTAAGCGTGGCATTATCCTTGAAAGGGTTTTATTAAGAAATATCAGCCTACCCGTAAAGGTAAAGAATGCGATTGAGGCAAAACTTGAGGCCGAGCAGGAGGCACAGAAGATGGAGTTTGTCCTCTTAAAAGAGAAGAAAGAGGCCGAGCGGAAGAAGATTGAGGCAAGTGGAATCGCTGAGGCGCAGCAGATTATTGCCCAGTCACTCATTGGAGAGAGGGGACGGGCGTATCTCTCCTGGAAGTATCTTGAAAATCTCCAGCATCTTTACACATCACCCAATAATACAGTGGTAATTGCACCCTATGATAAGAATTTTATTCCCTTATTACAGATTGGAAAATAAAAAGGGAAATAGGGTGGATGTCTAAATTGGATAGATGCAATTCGGTAAGGAGGCTTTTGATTTAAACCGCCCCTTGCTTTGTTGAATAATTCACTTTACATTTTCAAAGATTAATTAAATCCACAAAGCCACATTAAGGAAAATTATTGCCCAAGCATAAACAATTCTAAATTTATCCTCTCATTATTAAAAATTATTATTGAAAACCTGATTAAAAACCCGTGATATTCAACTAACCCCCTCCGTTCCAGATAATTTTGAATATAATTATGCATATGAAAAAGAATATTTATCTATTCCGCAATCGCTACTTCACACCAGAAGAATTGTCCCTGATCCAGGGTATTATCAATCGGCACTGATCCAGAGGCCGGACCAGGATCGCTACCATAATCTGTGAAGAACTCCACTGGCAGGGATTGAATGGCCGCTTAAAAGTTATTCCCTGTCTTGAGGCACTACCTAAGATGGAAAAGCAAGGATTGATTACCTTGCCACCCGCAGAACCCAGTGGCGGTTATCATAAGATAAAACCAATTAAGGTTCA
>CBFGJP010000135.1:0-3441 GCA_965649105.1 Caldifarciminota bacterium | reverse complement strand
ACCAACCAACTTTTTGTATAAAGATGCTGTTGAATATGCCCTAAAAAGAATTGGAAATTTAAGAATCTAATGCTACACTTTTCACGCAGGATTCAGGTTTAATATGAAAGGAGGTGACTGACATGCCATTTGGTGATCGAACAGGTCCTCTTGGTTTGGGACCGATGACTGGTCGTGGTTCCGGCTGCTGCGCTGGCTATCCTGTGCCGGGATATAAGAACCCTGTTCAAAAACATAGTTTCTGGGGTCGTGGCTGGTTTTGTCGTGGTAGTGGTCGTGGCTACAGACACTGGTACTGGGCAACAGGGCTCCCTGGTTGGGTAAGGGCAGGTATGGGTTATCCCGCATTTGGTTTACGGCCTGCTCCCTATCCATATGAGCCCAGCCCAAAAGAAGAGATGGAAATCCTGGAAAGACAATCAGAAATTTTGAAAAAGCAGATTGAAGAAATTCAGACCCGAATTAACAACCTGAAAAAGGCACAGGAAGATGAGAATAAATAACAAAATGGGTAGGGAATAGAAACCAAAAATTTCTATTCCCTACCCTAACAAGATTTTCTCCTCCCTTTATGGGAGAAGATTAAGAGCCTGCCCCTAATTTAGTTCAGGGTGAAGGTAAAACAAAGGAGAAATTATGCGCATAGCAATCTCAACCGATGGTGATTTTGTCTCGGCACATTTTGGCAGGTGCCCTTTATTCACCATTGTAGATATAGAAGATGGCAAGGTAACAAAAAAAGAGGTGATAGAGAACCCCGGGCATCAACCGGGTTTTATCCCACAGTTTCTGCATCAGCGTGGTGTTGAATGTATAATCTGCGGTGGAATGGGTGAGCGCGCAAAAGGATTCTTTGATGAATATGGCATTCAAACAATCATTGGGGTGAATGGCAGGATTAACGAAATATTAGAAAGATTTCTCAATGGCATATTAAAAGGCAGTGAAACTTTCTGCAAACCCGGTTCAGGCAAAGGATATGGAGTTAATAAACATACCTGTGACCATTCAGGAAAAGACAAGTGTAAACATTGATAGAAAGGAGCAATTTAGCACAGATTGGATATTTTGTCGCCCCTTTTACGAAATTATGAAAGGAAGGTTAGATGGATAATAAAGAAGAAGAACAAAAAAGGTTAGAAATGCTGTTAGAAAAAAATATGGCACAGATCACTGCCAAAATTTTAGTGCTTTCAAACAAAGGCGGTGTTGGTAAAAGTTTTGTTGCGGTAAATATCGCTGCAGGTTTGAGCAAACTCGGTGCAAAAGTGGGCATTCTTGATGCTGATATTCATGGACCATCAGTTGCAAAGATGCTCGGTTTTGAAGGCAAACCGCCAATGATGGATGAACAGGGAATCATTCCATTTTCGGTAAATTCAAATCTTGTTGCCTTTTCAATGGCTTCTCTGCTTCAGGACCCTGATATGCCAGTAATCTGGCGTGGTCCATTAAAGATGGGTGTCCTGAAACAATTCCTTGCCGAGGTTAACTGGGGAAAACTTGATTATCTGGCAGTTGATTCACCGCCAGGAACTGGTGATGAACCGCTCTCAGTAATCCAGTTAATACGTAATCTGACCGGTGCCATTATTGTAACCACACCTCAGGACATTGCCTTACTTGATTCAAGAAAATGTGTCCATTTTTTACGCCAGCTCTCAACACCTATTCTTGGTATATTAGAAAATATGAGTGGATTGGTCTGCCCGCACTGTGGTAAACAAATAGAACTGTTCAAGTCCGGCGGAGGAGAAAAGGCAGCGCGAGAACTCGGTATACTATTTTTGGGGAAAATTCCTTTAGACCCACATATTGTGGAGAGCACTGATAACGGCAAACCATTGGTTGAATCATACCCTGATTCAGAGGCAGCAAAAATATTGATGAGTATATGCAAATATATTGATGAACGGTTGCGCGGTAATAAAAAGCAAGATGACCCTAATAAATAAGAAAAGTTATATACTTTTGATTGCAAATGTGGTAGATCAAACGATTATTATTGGTAGACTTGGAAGACTAAAATTTAAGAAAGGCTTTTATGTGTATCTGGGCTCGGCAAAAAGAAATATCATTCAGAGGATAAAAAGGCATCTTTCAAATAACAAAAAGAAATTCTGGCATATTGATTATCTTTTGATGAGCAAAGGGGTAAAAATAAGAGCAGTCTGGATCGATTCAAATGGTGAGTGCACAATGGCTCAGCAATTTCTTAGAGATGGTTTTCAATATATTGGCAGATTTAGCAGTTCTGATTGTAGATGCCCTTCCCACCTGTTTATTGTTGGTAGGAATACAAATATGTTAAAAAAATCTTAAGAAAGAGTGGATTTGAAAAATCTATCTCTTAAGGCAAATGGTTCGGTCAAGGTATTGATTTTTTTATTCTTATGAGTATAATGAGATAATATGACTATAGAAGTATACAGAAGGAGGCTTCCTTGAAGGAGAGTGTAAAAAGATATCTGTATCAAAGGCAGAAGCAGATTAAGATTGATGATGAACCAGAACAGATAGAAAATCCCTGCGAACTCTGGCCCGATTTAAAAAAATGTGTGGAGATTTATTTCAAAATCTTTCCGGCAATGCAGCAATATCATAATGTCTTAAAAGACCCGATGGAGTTTGAATATTCAGATAAGTTTTTAAAAGAGGTCACAAAGTATTGCATAACCAACGAACAAAAGAGAAGATTCATTGATGCCTTAACCAAGGTCGTTTATAAAATTCCCAGTGCGGGTCTGGGGGATGTGAAGATAAAAGAAATGGGTGATTTATACCATTTTTATGTATCTTTTCTATTTCGTGTTTATTACCGGAAAATAGAAAACAAAATTGTCCTCGAAAAATTCATTTCCCATAAGAAAAAAGGATTTGAAAGGCACTTTTAAGACAACAAAAGTACCGCAAAATCAAGAAGATCATGAGGGTTGATATTGAAAAATCAAATAAAAATTTGAAGAACTTTTTGATAACCTTTGCCTTTTAACTGCGTAAGAGCAGCATTCAAAAGAATTTTCCCGTATCCTCTGCCCTGTTCTTCTGGAGATACCATAATATCTATTATCTCCGGAATTTTATCTTCCTGCCAGGAGACAACCCCAACTACCTTCCTATTTACCCCACCAATAATCCCCTGGTAGTCAAATAGTATTTTGGTCTGCTCTTTGACATATCTTTTGATATATTCCGGCGAAATTAATCGCTGATAAAAATCATTTTTGTAGCACATTTTTTTCAACAAAGAAACTTTTTTAAAATGCATTTTCCTCAGAGGTTCAAAATCAAGTATCGCTGACCTTCTTTCTTTTTTCCAGTGATTCAGATTTAACTCCATCTCAATATCCGCATCATATTCAAAGCTTATTCTCTTTAAAACCATAAAATATCTTCTTAGATTCTGAAAGACTGCTATCCCATAGACCCGGGGATGATTCA
>CBFGJP010000134.1:3479-3737 GCA_965649105.1 Caldifarciminota bacterium | reverse complement strand
AATTGCCGTTTTTATCTGTTAATGTTTGAGCAATTGGAGTTTGTCCTGCGGGAGTGAAAAAGAAGAGATTTATATCATAAGGGAAAAGAAAAGGATAATTTTTCAATGGGTATAAAATAGAGGAATCAATCCGAGGTGGGTTAAATAGGGAAACCTTTACTCCCGAAAAATCAGATGCATCTTCAAGGATTACCTTTCCACTTATTGTTTTTCCCGATGGTTTGGTGGGAGAGCAGGAGGGGAGAGTTATTAAGAGCA
>CBFGJP010000134.1:0-3469 GCA_965649105.1 Caldifarciminota bacterium | reverse complement strand
TTTACATTGTTGTAAATGCATGAATTTATAAGTTTAGAGGCAAGTTCAATATGCATTCGGGTCCCCTTTAATCATTCTCCAGATTGTGAGAAAGATAATTTTTATATCCAACCAGAACGACCAATTCTCAATATACCATATATCGTGTTCAACACGCTTACGCATAAGTTCTGGGTTTTTAGTTTCACCCCTGTAACCATTTACCTGCGCCCATCCAGTTAAACCTGGTTTTGTAAAGAATCTAACATTATATTCTTTAATTATGTCCTGATATTTCCCATCCAGATAAACTGGATGTGGCCTTGGACCAACGACGCTCATTTCTCCCTTTAAAACATTTATAAATTGCGGGAGCTCATCTAAATTTGTTTTGCGAAGAAAATTACCAATCTTTGTTTTTCTGGGGTCATCAGGGGTTGCTTGGAGCTTATCCGAAATCTCTGGATCGGTGACCCTCATAGTTCTAAATTTATAACAGATAAAAGGTTTTCCTCTATATCCTGTTCTTTTCTGTTTAAATAGTATTGGACCGGGCGAGCTTATTTTTATTAGTGCGCCAAAAATTATATAAGAAATTGGAAATATTGTTAAAAGGACTATTGTTGAAAAAACAATATCAAAGATCCGTTTTAGTATTCTGTTGTGTAAATAAGAAAGTTTTTCCGGTCGAAAGATGACAACGGGAACCCCATCAATATGGGTAATTACAGTTTTTCTTGTGAGGAAGACTTTGTGATAAGACGGGACTATCCTAACGCTTATGAAATTTCGCTCAGTTATGTTGATTATCTCTTGGATCAGTTTTTCATTCTCAAGTGGAATTGTGATTATTACTTCATCAATTTCATTTCTTTTTTGAGTTAAAGTAGTTTCAAAATCCTGAAGTTTACCAAGATATTTCCCATTTAGGTATGTTGATTTGTTTTCATCATCGTCAAAAAAGCCGATAATATTATATCCTGGCAAATTTTTAAGCTTATCATAGATAGCTTGACCAAGCAAACCTGCTCCAACCAGAACTGCATTTTTTTTAAATCTTTGTGATATATAATGAGTCAAAATTAGTGAAAATATCAACTCAACTAAACCTAATAAGGTTAAAACACCTAAAAGAAAATAAAGGTGAAAAATTCTTGAATAATGATAACCACGAGTTAAAACGATAAATATAAAGTATAATAAGGCAAAGGCACCGTATGCCTTTAGGATTTTTTTTAATTTTGTCTCGGGAGGATTAATAGGTAAGTCAAAATCATAAATCCCCATGATTATTGCGCATGTCAAATAGATTAAGTTTGAAACAATAAGAAGAGTTAAATATTGATCTCGATTGGAGAGATCGAGAATTTGGTTAAATCTTAAATAGTAAGCTATTAAAAAGACACTATTAATGCCAATAAAATCAATTGCCCCGCGGAAGAAGGATAAAAATTTGTATCTTTCTTTTAGCACTCAAATTCCCCCCTTTATAAATTTTTTGATCGCTTTTTATGTAATTCTTCCCTGTTTTCGCAATTCACCTTCAATCCATTTATATGTTATTTCAAGCCCAACCTCAAGTGGAATTTGCGGTTCCCAGCCAAGAACTTGTCTTAATTTTGTGTTATCGCTATTTCTTCCCCTTACTCCTTGAGGTTTAGTTAAATCATGTTTTTTCTTGATGTTTTTTCCCGCAATCTTTGCAACGATATCAACAAGTTCGTTAATTGTGACAAGTCTATCAGTTCCAAGATTAAGTGGTTCTCTACAATCACTCGCCATAATTCTCAAGAGTCCTTCAATGCAATCATCTATATACATAAATGACCTGGTCTGGTTTCCATCGCCCCAAACTTCGATTTCATCTCCATCCTTTGCAAGTGCAATTTTACGACAGATTGCAGCTGGTGCTTTTTCTTTTCCACCCTCATATGTACCCAAAGGTCCATAAACATTGTGGAATCTTACAATCCGCACTTCAAATTTATAATCTTGCCAGTAGTATTTACAAAGTTCTTCTGTAAACAACTTTTCCCATCCATATCCAGGCTCTGGATCAGCAGGATAGGCGTCTTCTTCTTTTAGAGGTGTTATATCAGCTGTATTTTGTTTATACTGCGGATATATGCATGCAGAAGATGAAAATAAAAACTTTTTAACACCGTTAAGTCTGCTTGCTTCAAGCATATGAGCATTTATTAAAATATTGTTTCTTGCAATGTCTGCATGGTATGCGGTTATATACCCGATTCCTCCCATATCAGCTGCTAGGTTATATACCTCATCTATTCCGCCTCTTGTTGCGAGAAGACAATTATCCCACTTTCTTAGGTCAAGAAGCTCAAATTCATCAGCTGGGCTTGGTTCATATTCGGGATATTTAATGTCAACTCCCCTAACCCAGTGTCCTTCTGCTTTTAATCTTTTAACAAGATGATGCCCTATGAATCCACCAGCTCCTGTTACAAGTATGCGCTTCTTTTTTTCCATTCTGATTTTCCTTTTATTTTTTTAAAATTAATTCCTCAATCAAATCGAGCACCGCGTAGTAAATAAACAGAGGAACTACAGTGGCATATCGCTTGAAAAGTCTTTTGGGTTCTTTAATTAAGCGGTAGAACCATTCCAATCCGATGTTTTGTATAAATTTTGGTGCTCGTTTTAGTTTCCCGGTATGAAAATCAAACGCTGCACCAACGGTGCAAATAAATTTTACCTTCAGATACTTAGACAAACGATAAGCAAAAATTTCTTGTTTTGGGGTACTTAATCCAATCCAAACTATATCAGTTTCTAGTGAGTTAATTTCATTACTTAAGACTTTTATTTCATCTTCACTCATTTCTCTAAATGGAGGTGAATACGTTCCTATGATATTTTTATTCCCGAATTTTTCCTCACATGTTTTTTTCAATTCCTCAGGGACGCCACTTTTACCACCGCACAAAAAGTGCTTTATATTTTTATCCTTAGTTGCTATCATAACTTCCTGAAAAAAATCCACACCGGAGCATCTTTTCATCTTTTTTGCTCCCTTTAATCTTCCAACCCACACATTTGGAACTCCATCGGGAAGGTTTATATTAAAACTTGATAATATTTTGCGAAAATTTTCATCTTTGCAGGAGATAACTATTCCGTGTGCACTTGTTGCACTTATAAGTTTTGGACTTTTAGAATTTGAATTTAGACATCCCTCTACAACCAAATTAACTGCATCGTTTAAAGACTTATCAAACATATGTATCCCGCAGACAGAGACCATAATATAAATTGATTTTTTACTTTCCACTTATTGCTAGCCTATAAATCTCCATCAGCATCTCGTAATTTCGTTCCGCCGTGTACTTCGCCTCGTACTCAGCCCGGGCCTCCTTGCGCATGCGGGCAAGCTCCCTGGGGTGGGAGAGGAGCCATTCCACCTTGGCAGCGAGGTCCTCGGGATCGCCGGGGCGGAAAAGGAGGCCGGTGCGGCCGTGGTCAATGATGC
>CBFGJP010000133.1:0-3814 GCA_965649105.1 Caldifarciminota bacterium | reverse complement strand
AACCAGGCGAGTTTGATGGATGATAATTTTAGGACCTCTTTATTTTTGGGGATTTTGTGTAAGAGAACATCGGTGACCAGTAATTGCCTTTGCATCTTTGTTTTCTTTAAAAATTTCTTTAGTTCGTTTAATAATGACTTTCCTTTTTTTATTTCTCCGAGGCACATATAAGAACTTGCCATTGCCAGATAGGCATTGTTAATGTCAAGAAAAAGTCCTGTCCCTTTTGAGGCACCTAAGGCACTTTGTGCCAGAGCAAGTGCTTCTGATGGTTTTGCTTCAATCAATGCAAGCAACGATTGAAATCGTGATAGCTGTGCCTCCTTTACCCAATCATAGATTTCTGCTTCTTTGAGAAGTTTTGATGCATTAATTCTATCATTTCTTAAAAGATAAACATAGATAGCAAGCAACATCTTCAATCTTTTCTTTCTCTGTTCATCAATACCTTCCAGCGCCTTGAGAAGCAATCTTTCTGCAGTATTATAATCTTCCAGGTCTATGAATTGGACTGCCAGGTCATAAAAAAATTCATATAATGGTTTCTTATGTTGTGTTATAAGATGATTACAATAACGGGCTATCTTGAATGCTTCAGTTGTTTTTAACATTTGCACAAGGGTATGGCATTTTGCAAGGAGCAAGGTAAAACGAATTGGCATCAAATCCCTTGCGTTTCTGCGTTTTTCCGGGAGTAATCTTCCCATCTTTTCTGTCCATTTCTTCTGCTCCGCAGGACTTCCCAACCAGGATAATGCAACGATTAGTGCAATCCCCACCCTTAGTGCTGAGTAGTACCATTGATTTTTGACACATCTTTAATAGATTGATTTTGCCTTCTTGATGTATTCAGGTAGAGGTATCCTGCCAAATTCCATGGTCAGTCTTTCAATTTTTCGTCTTGTATTCAAAAATTTTTCAGGTAGTTTTAAGACCAATTCGTTCTTAGGCAGGCAGGGAATTGAATTTAATACTCTTGCTGATACCTTTATGCTCCCATCATTAAAGAGTCTTTTAGCGTGCATCAATTTTAATTTTGCTTCTTTTGTTAGAATTATGAATTCTGTGAAGTCATTACAGATATTTGTCCGTTCAAATCCTGAATAACCATTCCTTTTCCATATATTCCATATTCCACGGTAGGTGATATTTATGTTTTTCTTTAATAATAGTCTTCGTGTCTGTTTTAGTGTGAGCCACGGGTATTTTTCTTTGTACTTAATGACCAGATTTTCAATATACCCTGGAGACCGATTCCAGGGATTAAAGAACGGTTGAGTCTTAAATTTTTTAAAATACTTCAACCATTTAAAAACCGTCTGATAATGGAGGTCAAATTTCTCTGCAGTTTTTCTAATTGAAGATTTATTTTCAAAGTATTCGTTGATAACGGCGTAGAATAGTTTTGACTGTTTGTTATGCATATGCGGTAAATTATATTTAGAAATGGAATTCAGTCAATGGCTAATTAACTATCGTGCCGGATAGCGATTTTAACTATCATTATCAGCCCGCTAATAATAAATTTGTGACACAGCGATAGATATATTTTCTACAAGGAGGTGTTATGAGGCTATTTCAAATTCTTATCTGCTTTGGTTTCTCTTTATCAATTGTTGCGGCAGGTGATTTGCCCTGGGTCTGGCAAAATCCTAAACCCGAAGGTAATGAATATAGTGATGTTTGCGTGATCAATGAGAATGTTATTTTTGTTGTGGAAGAAGAGGCAGGGACAATTTTAAAGACCACAGATGGTGGTTCGACCTGGGATGTTAGTTTTACACCATATCCTGATTCTCAGCCTGGCTATTATGAACTCTACAGCATTGATTTTCCCGACTCATTGACTGGTTATGCAGTCGGTAATTTCTGGGGTTCAGGCTGGAACCAAACTTATCATGCCTTGATTTTAAAGACCACGAATCAGGGTTTGACCTGGACATTCCAGTATCTTGGGGCACAGGGCACCTGGCTATATGATGTTGATTTTCCACAAGGGAACAATCAGGTTGGTTATGCGGTAGGGAGAAATGGAATGATATTAAAAACGACAAATGGCGGGCAGAATTGGTTTCAACAGACTTCAGGAACTTCATTACATTTGTTTGCTGTCCATTTCCCCGTTGAAGCGAACACTGGTTATGTCGTTGGCGGCAGTTTTACTACAATCCCTGCATTACTGAAAACTACCGATGGTGGAACAAACTGGAACAGTCAAACGAGCCCGGCAAATGTAACTTACTGGGATGTGTGTTTTATTGATAATCAGAACGGTTATGCAGGGGGTTATACATTAGGTAGTGGTGGCAATGGCACAATTATAAAGACGACAAATGGTGGTGCAACATGGCAGCAAATCTGGTATTATGAACTCCGGGAGATATATTCGGTTCACTTTTTAAATAGTCAGACCGGTTATGCAGGAGGTTGGGCACATCCGAATTCAGGCTGGAGTGGCAGTTTCATTATGAAAACAACCAATGGTGGTAGTAGCTGGACTCCAGTTTTTCTCCCTAAGTTTATGACCTATGTTTTGCCGATTGGTTTTGCAAATACGCTGACTGGTTATGCTGCAGGATATGTTTATGACCAGAATGGTGGGCATGGCCAGCTCCTGAAGACAATGGATGGGGGAGGAGCCTGGAATTTCTTAAATACAGGTCCTGAAGGAATCTTCTGGGCGGTTGATTTTCCAGAAACCGACCTGGTCGGTTATGCGGTTGGCGATGCAGGATATATATGCAAGACAACGGATGGTGGTGGAACCTGGGTACAGCAAACAACAGGAACAGGTCAGATATTCTATGACGTTGATTTCCTTGATAACCAGCTCGGTTTTGCAGTTGGTGCTAATGGAACATTTTTCAAGACGACTAACGGTGGCAATGTGTGGAGTCCGAAAAACTCAAATACTACAGCCGCATTGTATGCAGTCAAATTTCTTAATTCACAGATTGGTTACATTGGTGGACTGGGAAGCGCTGGTGGAGTGATAATGAAGACTACGGATGGCGGTGATAACTGGATGAGTCAGACCATCCCTAACAATAATACTTATCGGGCAATTCAGGATTTGTTTTTCTTTAATGCGGATACCGGTTATGCAGTTGCTGGTGCTACACCTTCTTATGGTGGTGCAGCAGGGCTTGTATACAAAACAACCAATGGTGGTCAGACCTGGGTTGAAAACTATGCGCCATCTTCCGCAAATTTCTACGCAATAGATTTTCCCGAAAATTCGCAGGTGGGTTATATTTCAGGCTTAATGGGGGGTACCGGGACTTATAAAATGATAAAGACAACCAATGGCGGAAGTTCGTGGACAGGACAGAATCTTGGCGGCGGTATTGTGCCCGCGGTTGGTGTGTCTTTTGCGGATAATCTTACTGGTTATGCGGTGTTCAGGCCGGGTGGTTATAATATGATGATGAAGACAACAAATGGTGGTTCAAACTGGTTTGCTATCAATTCTTTGACCTGGCATGGTTATGAGGATATACAGGTAATCAATGCGAATATTGTCTACGCGGTTGGAAGAGGGGGGATGATTCGCAAGACTACAAATGGAGGACAGGTATGGATTGCAGAGGAACAGAATGATGAAAAATCGGTTGCAAAGAACGAAAATGAGGTAGTGAAGGTCTATCCGAATCCATTCAGGAACAATGTCCATATCAGATGCAGGATACACGATACAGGATACATGATAAAGATTTATGATGTTTCAGGCAGGGTTGTTAAATCATTCAATCTTGGATCCTGTATCATGAATCAGGCATCAAGTATCATCTGGTCTGGTGATGATAATGCTGGT
>CBFGJP010000132.1:0-3895 GCA_965649105.1 Caldifarciminota bacterium | reverse complement strand
ATCACATTGAAAAAATATTAACCTTTACCAAACCACCAACAAATTTGCTGTTTCTAATCATCATTGGCCTGCTTTCCCTGGGGTTGATACTCTCAGTTTATATGAACCAGATTTATATCAAAAGAGTCCATAGAATGCTTGATGAGTCACCTGCAGGTGTAATTATCTTAAACCGTCGCAATAAAATTAGATATTGTAATTATGTAATCAGAGATATACTTGGTGGAAAAAAGGAAATGTTGACAGAATTCATAAAAACAAAAGAAATAGTGGAATTAATAAAAAAACCCGAGGAACACAAAAATTTTGAATTAAACTACGGAGAAAAAATATTGAATGTGTTCTTCACAAAGGTTGGTAGTGAAAAACTTATCGTTGTCCAGGACCGGACTTCAGAGCAAGTGGCGAAAGAGGTAATTTCCTGGGCGGGACTTGCCCAGCGGTTGGCACATGAGATTAAAAATCCGCTATCAACGATAAATCTCACCCTTCAGCGGATGTATCAAATCTGTCACGAAAAGTTTGGTAAAAAGGCAGCGGTTATTGATGATTATGCAAAATCGGTCTTAGAAGAAGTGGAAAGATTGAGAAAAGTTACGGATCGGTTTATGCGCGTGCTCTCAATTGAAAAACCGGAATTCACTTTTGTTGATATCAATAGTTTGATTAACGAAATAATTAACAAGCATAAAAAGACTCTCCCTGATGCAATTAAGACAGAAAAGTCTCTGACCTCTAATCTTCCCCTTATAAAATGTGATGAAAACCAAATCAGCACTGTAATATCCAATTTAATGGAAAATGCGATAGAATCTATGGGAGGAAAAGGTAATTTGAATGTACGCACAGCTCTTGTTGAAAAGGTTGATGATGACATGGTAAAAATTAAAAGGTATGTAGAAATACGCATTGAAGATACAGGTAAGGGTATGTCCGAAGAACAAACAAAAAATCTTTTCAAACCCTTCTATACGACGAAGCAGAATGGCACGGGTCTCGGTCTGGTTATCGCCCGTAAAATCATTGATGTGCATAAAGGCAAGATTGAAATATCAAGCAAGGAAGGTGTGGGAACGATTGTAACCATTCTCTTGCCCTTTCAGGAACCGGAAAAATGAATATCAATCTTCCACCCAAAGATAAATATAAGCTTCTAATTGTAGATGACGAACTCAAGATATGCGAAATCTTGAAGGATATCCTTGACGCTGAAGGTTATGGAGTTGATTTTGCAACAAATGGAAATGAATCTTTAAAGAAAATTTATAGAAATAATTTTGACCTTGTGCTCCTTGACATTAAATTGCCTGATATTGATGGCATAACAATTCTGAAAAAGATCAAGGAATATGATCCGGACATTTCCGTTATAATGATTTCTGCTTTTGGAACGGTATCCACCGCGGTGGAAGCGTTGAAGCACGGTGCGGATGACTTCATTGAAAAACCACTGGAAACAACGCGGCTGATAACAACAATTAAGAATATCCTGGAAAAGAGTGAGCTTAAGAAACAAAGTATAATTTTGAAATCCGAAATGTTAAAAGAATACAAAATAATCGGTGAATCTGAAGGGATAAAGAGAGTTCTGGCATTGATTGAAAAAGCAGCGCCTGCAAACAGCACCGTATTGATATTGGGTGAGACTGGAACAGGCAAGGATTTGGTAGCTCACAACATTCACCTGAAAAGCCCAAGGGCTGGTAAACCATTTATAAAAGTGAATTGTGCAGCCCTGCCCAAAGAATTGATTGAGAGCGAACTATTTGGATATGAAAAAGGTGCTTTTACCGGAGCTTACCGGCGAAAATACGGACAATTTGAATTTGCAAATAATGGAACGCTATTCCTAAATGAAATCGGTGATATGAGTCTTACCACACAGGCAAAAGTCTTAAGTGCTATTGAGGATAAAGAAATCGTCAGATTGGGTGGAACAGAACGGATAAAGGTTGATGTCAGGATCATTGCCGCAACGAATCAAAATCTGTCAAAACTTATGAAAGATAAGCAATTCCGTGAAGATTTATATCATCGTTTAAATGTTTTGACAATTCATATACCGCCTCTGCGAGAGAGAACCACAGATATTCCACTGCTTGCCGAGTATTTCCTCAAAAATGCCTGCATTGAAAATAATCGCCCAATCAAAACACTGACCAAGAATGCTTATCAATATTTAAAATTGTATCACTGGCCCGGTAATGTGCGTGAGTTAAAATATCTTATGGAAAAATTAGTAATCCTGCTCCCCAAAACCGAACTTGACACAGATGATATTACACCGATTCTTGATGAAATAAAGAAAGATTCAAAGCTTCAGTACAATATTGATGTCGCAAAAGATGAACTGGAAAAGAGCTACATTCTTTCTGCACTACAACAGGCAAATGGACATATGGGCAAGGCATCAGCAATTTTAGGCATTGACCGCTCCACGCTATTTAGAAAAATTAAAAAACTAAATATAAAAATATAGATAAAGAGTAAAGTGAATTATATTATTTGTAGCAGTTCTTCTGGTGTTCTTATCAATTTTTTTGCTCCAGCATACATAAGTTCTTCTGCAGTTCTGAACCCCCACAAAGCACCAACCGGATACATTCCGGCAGACACAGCAGTTTTCATATCAATATTAGAATCACCGAGATAAATAATTTGCTCAAGGGGAATGCCAAGGACACGAGCAATATATAATGCACCGTCAGGCGCAGGTTTTTTGGGCATACCTTTGGTCTCGCCAAGGACGATAGAAAATTGAGTATCGGGCAGTAGTTTCTGGACAAAGAGTTTAGTAAACTCATCGGGCTTATTGGACAGCACAGCCATTTTTATATCTCTTTTTTTTAATTCAAGGAGCAATTCAGGAATCCCGTGATATGGTTTTGTATTCTTAAACCAGTTTTTCTGATACTCAGATTTCATCAATTTCACACATCGTTCAATCATCTCCGGCGTATTACACTCCTGCGGAATTACCCTTTCACATAATACCTTCATTCCCTCCCCTACAAAATAGTAGTAATCTTCGGTTTTATAAATTGGAAATCCCAATTTTTTTAAGACCTCATTCATTGAATCGGCAATATCTTTTATTGTATTAAGAAGTGTTCCGTCTAAATCAAAAATTATTGCCTTAAATTTCATAATTAAAAAGGGGGTAAATAAAATTACCCCCTCACTACCTTTTTTCCATTCCCAGTATTTACTTCCTCACCTCAATCGGGGTATAAGAATAGATGCAATTGATCGCTTCACCCCGGATTAAATCATATCCATCAACAATGAACTTAATTGTGCCTCTGCCATAATAGTCATTTGCTGCACCATCTTCATCATCAAGGTCATCAGCAATTCTTTCGTCAACGATGATGGAGACTGTATAACTATATTCTTTCCCACCGGCTATCTCGATAGGTGGTACATAGCTCTCAGAACGGCTTGCCACCTGCGATCCATTGATATCAAAGAACTGCCAGCGCAGTGTTGATATTGCAACATCCTTCTTCGCCTTTTCTTTCAGGGTAATGGACAAATCCTGAGATGCAGAACCATTACCCCAGGGATTCCATCCAGGATTGCCCGGTCCGGTATCCGTATCCGGAACATGGAAGGTTACCAATGTTGTATCGGTAGTAATTTCTATTACCCCCACATCCTCATACCATGCAATAGGCTCTTTCACGCAGTTTATAAACGCAAACAAGAATGCCACTACTGCAAAACTTAAATATCTTTGCATATTACCTCCTATATTTGTGAATAATTTTAATCAAAATTCAAAAAAAGTCAATATTCCGATTTAAATCAAAAATAATCTTACCGAAAGTGGGTTATTTAATCAAAATAGAATATCTTACCCAACCACTTGAAAACATAGGCACCCCTGGATATA
>CBFGJP010000131.1:1633-4019 GCA_965649105.1 Caldifarciminota bacterium | reverse complement strand
GAGAGAGCATACTCACTAAAAAAACCATTCGCTTTTTTAATGCCACTAACAACATTAGAAGGAAAAGTAAGAATGGCATTGTTTAAAAAATACGGGGTTGAAATAGTATTTTTGCCAAAAAGGATCAACTTCATTTTACCAACAAAAAAAATTAGTAGGTGTTGGTTTGCGACGGCATGGTTTTGCGGGTATATGGGAATTGGAAAAGAATTAAATTTCCCATAGATTTAAAAATCTTTTGTTCCATCAGTATACCGCCAATAGGTAGACCATCCATCCTGAGCGGGGCGCTGTGGGTGAGCCGTCCCGCTCAGCCTTGCCCAAAACCCGCATAAACAGCGGAAGTGCGGGGGGAGGGGAGGGGAACATCGCAACAAAAAAAATCTTTGAAATTTAAGCTATTTTTGCCATTTTAACGGCATTTTTAAACGCTGTCTCATCCCAAAACATCTCCGCTTGGGAGATCCCATCAATTGCAACCGAAGGCGGGAATGTCTCTCAAGTGTTTTAGCCGTGAACGATGTGGACTTGGAACATTCGGCTTCCAACCAAAAAGATTTTTAAACTTTTTGTTCTATAGAAACACGGACAAAAACAAGCAAGCGCAAAGAGCCAAGTCCCTCTTCTTGGGTTCGGGGGGGTATCAACTTCTTCTTCTCACCACCTCCCCCCCCGATATATTTATAAATCTTTCCTTTCATTGCGTTTTATGAGAAATATAATTACGGGAACAATATTTGCTCTCACTATCACTCTATTAATGTCATTTTTCTATTTTTTTATCGTGCCACCTTTAGTTCTCATAGGCTCAATTGTTATTGCCCTCGCATTTCTTGTTTTGTTCTATCACTTCCCAGAACTTAAACAAAAATTTAAACAGCTTCCAATAACATTTGAAATATTTATTATATCACTTATTTTATCGTTTATCTTGTTAGCGAGTGTATTTAGCGAAATAGTAGATCATAGTTGGGTAGAAGAATTTAAAACAAAAGTTTACCCTATTAAAACTCCCGTTAAAATCATAGAATTGCCTATGGGATGCTCATTTGGCGAAAGCAGATACTCAAACGGCGAATGGACTGTCACAGTTAACAAAAACATGCCCTTCAAAAAATTAGTCGTCTTTCATGAACTCATCCATCTTAAACATGGTGAAGAACATAATTTTTCAGAAGAATACCAAGTTCACGATGCGGATTTTGTAAAGCAATATTCTGCGTATTCGACTAACTTATTGCTATTTTGGTTTATATTGTGGATCTGCAACCTTTCTATCTTTACTATCGCTTTTCTTAAAGAAATCTAAATAATACTTTTTCTTATCAAAATTTCCATTCGCATCATAATAATTATACCATTTCATCCCTATATCCGCCTTGCTTTTTATCCTTTTGATTTTAATCTCACGAAGAGAGAATAAATATTTTTGCTTGTTCTTAAAAACACGTTCTCTATAACTAATAATCCCCATACTCCACATCAAATAAATTAATTCACTTAAAGTTTTCATATCAATTTTTGTTTCCTTATTTATTTCATTAAACGTTTGCCACGAAAAATGAGAAGAAAGATAATTTAAGATCTTGTAAATATTTCTTAATGTTTCCTCTCGCACTCGACGTAGGCCAAAACGGGTCTTAACAATAATGATTTTAATCCTCCTCAGCTTGTACTTTAATTAAACATTTCAGGCAAATTGGATAGATGTTTCCCTCGATTTTTCCTTCTATTTTCTTTCCACACAGGGAACAACTAACTTTTTTATCTTCGTCCATTTTATCATCCTCCTTCTTCTGGGATAGGTTCTGGAACATCTTCTTCATTATTTTCATTCTGGATATCGCTTAATTCCTTTTTCTTATATTCCTCTTTTTCTTCTTCAGTTGAAGGAATATCTATAACTTTTTCTCCCGCTATGATTTCTATACCCTCTACTTTGTAAACATAACGATTTAGGAGCCGAACGAGAGCGCTTATCTGAATTGCGCTTACGATGTGAAGTGTAGAAAAAACATCCCTGCCAACTCTATTAAGTTCAATATAAAGAAGAGCAGTACTAATCAGATTTTCAAAATCATCCCAAAATTTTTCATTATTAAGAACAGCATGCCTCCCATAGCTATACTTTTCACTTAACTCTTTCAATTTTTGCTCAACTTCTAATAGCCTAAGTGGTGTTACTATATCCCCCTGCCGTTCAAATCCCCATTTTTCTGCTAATATCTCATATGAAGCGTTGTATAGAGCTGTTGAAGAAGACCAAACAGATTTAAGCCATCCTAAAGGATTAAACATCCATTTGTATCTATACTCTTTTTCAGGAAGATTAAGCTCTGCTTTTATTTGGTCTATTGTGAGAAAATCTGCGTTAAGAAATAGAGTA
>CBFGJP010000131.1:0-1534 GCA_965649105.1 Caldifarciminota bacterium | reverse complement strand
AGGATTAAACATCCATTTGTATCTATACTCTTTTTCAGGAAGATTAAGCTCTGCTTTTATTTGGTCTATTGTGAGAAAATCTGCGTTAAGAAATAGAGTAGTGTCATACCCTATACTTTTTCTATATTGTTCAAACTCATTTTTGAAAGCAGAAATAATAATCTCTTGTTCTTCAATCTTTTTTTTCAATTCGTCGATAATTTCCCGTTGTGCTTTAATAACACCTTCATATTCTTCTTTCTCTAAATTCATTCTATCCCCTCTTCTTCAATAGGCTCGGGTATAACTTCAGGAGTAGAATACCCATAAGTTCTCCCGCCGAATAATCGATGCACATAAGGTGAATATCCAAATTCAAAACTCTGCCTCCCTTTTCTTATTTCCTTTTCTATTTTATTCCGTTCGGCAATTATATTCTGTAAATACCCCGCATATTTTTCTCGCATATCTCTTTCAGCTTTCAATTCTACATTCAGAGCTGAAATTTTATCGTTCACTTTCTTTTCATAATTTTCAGGAACAACTTGAACAACAATATCTCTATCCATTGCAAGATCGTATAAAGGAGTCTTTACTTTTAATTGACTTTCAGAATACCGCCAGAATTCGTTAGGTGCTTCATGCGTTTTTATTCCATACAGAAGTTCTCCAGTTTCAGGTGCTTTTCCTAAAATACTTATCTCTGAAATTGTGTATACTCCGCTTCTATCTGGAAAAGTGAGCCGTATTGGTTTTTTAATTCCTATTGGCTTATTGAACTCTTTGTGATATATAAGGCGGTTGAGCAAGTTTTCTACATTTCCCATCTTAAATAATGCGACTGACGTTAGAACAGCAGCTCCAAAAACGACATAAAAAAATACATCATTCATTATATCCTCCTCCAACAACATTTATTAAATTATCAAACAAAAAACCCCCACGAAAATTCATCCAATCACCTTATTTTCTGAGTACCCCACCGCAGAAATATACCCTTTATTAGTCAAGAAATTATACCCAATAACTCCCCACGCAACAATTATGAATACTATCATACTTCCTAAACAAAGTTCTTTAAATTGTGTATAAACATCTGTTTGAGAAGAAGGAATGTACTGTATCTGTTGAGGCGTGCAAGTTGTAGTTGTTGTAGTTGCGTTACACTCACTCCATTTTGTTTTTGCTTCTTCCATTATTCTTGGAAGGCATTCTTCTAATATTCCGTTTTTCTTCATAATTTCTTCAGGTTTGCAGTATTTCACTAACCCATCTGGGCACACATCAACCCATTTTTCTCCGTCATATATTCCTATTTTTTCACTTTCATTGCAATTTTCATAACTCTTGTTATAATAGAACAAGTTAAACCAATCGTCTAAGCTTCTCTCTTTACAAGAGACAGTTAGTGCACACAATTCAAAATTTTTTGTTTGGTTTGGCTCAAGAATAAATGCTGAAAAGTTATAATTTTCACATTCCTTTTGTGGAGGGCATTCGGGGCATCTCTCACATGGCTTGCACGGTAAAGGTCCTCTAACCGTCAAATTATAGT
>CBFGJP010000130.1:0-4129 GCA_965649105.1 Caldifarciminota bacterium | reverse complement strand
ATACTACTTAAACTTGTTGCCCATTGTAGATTTATGAAAAACCTTTCTGAAATCTTCATATTTGTATTTGCACCGACCATATTATTATTTTTAATAAAACCAGTAACATCACTCTTTTTCAAAAAGTAGAATTCAACAGGTACCCGATATGAAAGATTCCTTTTAATATTGAATCCAAATGTGTAATTATTTTGATTGAATGTTGGAGGAAGGGCAGTGGTCTGGTCTTTAGTCTTTCCTAAAAATACTCCGAAATCAGTATTTATAAAAGAAATCCCCCAGAGCGGAAAGGAGGTACTTACAGGTCCATTCAGATAGTAATATTTTTCGCCAATAATCAGGCGGTAATTTCTAAGAACAGAATCAATACCGATACTAAAACTCTTCATCCCAAACTCGTGGGGTCGTTTTTCAAGAGAGAGTCTAAAATCATACTTAGAAAAAAGATAGTTAATATAAAGATCACTAACTGAATAGGCACCTAATTTTTGATATGTATAAAAAGATGTATTTAATTGTGCACCTGGTGAAAGAATAAGAAATAAAAGAATCATTAGAGCAATTTAAACTTTGCAAAAAAAATTTTTTTGGATTTCGGGGTTAAAATTTTTCAATTTTAACTCGCCTTTCTCCTTCAAGTATCTGTAATCTTCCAAAGTCAAGCCTTACCCTGATTATGTATTCGTTATTACGCAGATTCTCTTCTATTGGCAATCGCACCCTTCTTACCTTCTCGGGAAATATAACAAACTCCGGAATTGAGTCTTTTTCAACTATCCTTTCGTCTATTGTCAAAATCTTTGCCTCACCTTTCACACGGAGGTGGATGGTGCCTTTATTTTTTAATACAATGCACAGACTATCTCTTTCAACATAAAGGTTTTCCAAGACCGCATCTTTCACTGAAAATTCTGCCTTAGAATAATAGATAGGGATACCAATCTCGCCGGCAATCTGGATCATCGGTTGGTATGCAGAAGGAATGGGTTGGGATTTGAATATCAACATCCCATAATATTCAGGAACCGAGTCCTTGGGCATATGAAAGGTAAGACGCACAAATTCCTTACCCTGTGGTGCAATAGAGAATTCTTCAGGGTTTACTGTTGTATGGGGCGCAATTGAATTAGTAAGGCTATCCGGGGGCAGAAATTTTGTCTTTCCATCTTCATCAATCTCAAAACCTTCAAAATTCAATTTTATCCTCAATGTATCATTTGAGACATTCTGGACTTCAAAGACCTCGGTTATCACCTCAGCACCAAAGAGTGTTTTTTCAATCCTTGCTGGGCTTACGGTAAAACCTAAGTAAGCCTCGCCAAAATTCGGGAGTAGCGTGTAGAGAGAGACAAGAAGAAAGAGATTTTTCAGGTATTTTATTATCATAGTCCATAAAGTCGGTAATAGATTGTTATTCGCCAGTTGCCAGGTTCATCATCGGGTTCTGCCTTGAAGATGAAGTCCTGAGGGCGAGGAATTGTAACTACACCAGCACCGATGACAGGGATTTCTTCTATATCCTGATAATAGGTAGTATAAGCACGCCAGTTGCCACCAGGGGGGTCCTGCCCCTGTGGTGGTAGAGGCTCTCCATCTGGTGCAAAATAGAGTTGACTCACCGAGATTGATGGACAGAAATCTCCATTTGCCTTTGTGGCAAGATAGATTGTTGAGGCGGAATGGGAAGGACCGATACGCTGATACCCGAGGATTAGACCGATGCCCTGGGGATTTATCGCTGATGCAAGGGTTGGATAGTAATAGTAAGGATAGATTAGTGGTGGATAGACCGTAAGTGAGAGGTCAAATTCAACATTTGCGTCAAGTTCAAGTCTCATTCTTGTTACTGGAAGAAGGGGGGCTGTTGATAATATGGTTATTATAATTATTTTAAACCATACCCTCATCAGCCCCACTTATAAAACCTTCCCCTTTTGTTCAATTACTGTGCATATAGTCGGTAATAGATTGTGACCGTTGCGCCTGCTGGTGGTGTTGGTTCATCATCAATCTCTGCCTGGAAAATATAGTCCTGGTCCTTTGAAAGCCAGCCATTGGTTTTTAGACCGCTTGCAATCTCATTATAGGTTGTAGTATATGCAACCCAGTTGCCACCCGGTGGGTCTTGTCCATTTGGTGGATTCGGTTCTCCATCAGGTGCATAGTATAACTGGTCAAGGGCAATTGTCGCTGTAAAATTACCACTGCCACAGGTCTGTAGGTGCCAGGTCATTGAATTTGAATTTGAAAAGACCTGGACATCAACACCATCGGTATTTAAGCCCTGGACCGAAGTGGGGTCATAGTATCCAGGAAAGACCGCTGGTGGATAGGTAACGGAAGGGTCGCCAAGGTCAAATTCAGTATTACCATTGACATACAGACCTATCCTTGCCGGGACCTTCACCGTTACCAGTAATGTATCCACCAGGGTATCACCCGGGGCAAGACCCACAATTCGGTCACCGGGACCGCCATAGATTATTGTGCCAAAGACTAAGGCAGGCACAACAATCATCAGTGACAGAAGGCCCTTCATAAACACCTCCTTTTTCAAAAATAAATTATATATACCTCTACAGAAAAGTCAATATTACAATGCAAACGGAAAGGGACCTTATTTACACCCCGGCGATATTAAAAATTTAATAAAATTAGCTAAATACCGGAAAGAGCTATGCGTAAGCCCTACGCACACAGGTGGTATATATAAGCGTATGGCACACTTCCAAAAAATTTTGATGAACCGCATAAAACTTACAATTCGTCGCACCGGGCGCCTTTCAGTTTCTTCCAGGTTGACATCAAGGGAGCGGAGTCACCGGACTGATGATGAGGAGTTTTATGGGGTTTGAGATAAAGGATACCAATTCACTATTTTTAACGGCCTATAGTTGGATACAAGATATTCAGGGGGAGACCCCCTGAAAACCCCCGCTATATAACAAACATTTGCTTTGTGCAAAACACATCTCACCCCGCCATTCCTGAATATCTTGTCGTTTTTTCTTTCCTAATAAAAAACTTCATTATCAGGTAATAGGAATTTTTCAAATTCCTAGATATTATATCTCAAGAGGCACCACACCGGTAGCAATCTTGACGATAAGCCTCCGATTGAATATGCTAAAGAGATTATGCCTGGGCTCAGTGCCAACATTGGGTTATTTCCGCCGGTGGTATTAGATAATCTTATCGTTAGTTCCTACTGGAAAAGTGTAAACAAGGTCCCTGGACATTACATTTTTGCAAACTCAGTTTGCCTTATCAAATTTCATTAAGTTTTTTATCTTTTTGTTGCATAAACTTCTCCGGAGGCCTGCTTGAATTCATTCCGATATACTATGCACCTTATTTCAACAATTTGAATGCCCGATAAATCGGGCAACTACAATTTTGCGACAGAATCCCGGAAGGGAGAGGATTGAGAGCTTGCCCTGAACTCGTTTCAGGGGTCTTCAAGGGAAGAATCCCCTTGATATATATTCAACCAACTGTTATTCCTGTGGGAGCGGTCTCCTAACCGCGATTACGCATAGAATTTTTTGTGCCATAAATGGCACCGCTACGAAAAACGACGGAAGCATCAAGGGGGAGTCTTCAGCAAAGTATATAGGAATCGTCTAGCACTATAATCTTTTGCCCCTAATAGTTTTCTAACAGATTCACCCCTATCTCAATAGAATCGCCTTCGCTACTTTGCTGAAACCTTCAGCCTCCAGGCGCACGAAATAGATGCCGGCGGAAAGGCCTTCTGGTCTTATCATAACCTCATTCATCCCAATCCGTGATTCTACTATATCCTCCTTATGCACAAGCCTGCCACCGACATCGTAGATCTTGATTGAGACCTTACGATTGTCCGGTGAGTTGAACCTGAGCCTTATCATCCTCTTTGCCGGATTGGGATAGATTCTATCAAAGTAAAAGGGCATTGTGAGTTGTGCCTCACTACCCTGTGGACCTCCACCACCGACTTCCTCTGTATATATCTCAAATCCAGATAGCACCGCAATCGTGCCATTCAGGAGTTTTACTTTTATTGTGATTTCGTTATCCTGCACACAGGCATCGGGAATCCACGCCTCTTCAATTATCTTCTCCCCAGGATTTACCCATTTGTTACGAT
>CBFGJP010000129.1:0-4184 GCA_965649105.1 Caldifarciminota bacterium | reverse complement strand
GCTGTATACAACCTTGATGGTAAAAAAATCTGGGAGATAGAAGGACCTACGCCCATAGCGGTCTCGGATGAGGGGTATGCGATAGCCGCACACCTTGACTGGCAGGTTCCACCTGAACCAGGAGGTGATTTTTATGTCTATGATTCTAAAGGAAGACTATTAACGACTATAGAAAACCCATTGAAAGAAAAAACTGCGCCTCTTTTTGCGAAGTTTTCAAACGATGGCGAGAACGCGCTATTATGTTTTAATGCTGAAACATATCCGCCAGCAATATTTCTTCTAATTACAAAAACTGGTAGCATCATATGGAAAAAAGATCTGTTAGAATACAGTTATTCCTGCGCCGAAGGTGTTATAGACATATTAACTAATAATGGAATAGTAGGTTATCTCTACAGGGGAGGAAATTGTGTTTTTTCCTTAGATTGGGTAGGTAATTTAAAATGGGTTACAAAATTAAAAACATACGGGTATGTAAATTGTAAGTTTGCACAAGATAATAAAAGAGTGTATGTCTGCACCACTTCTGGATATTTATGGTGCGTAGATAACAATACTGGTAATACGATATGGATGTATCGTGCTCTTGGGAGCCCGGAACTTGAGGATTTAAGGGCGTCCTCTAATGCTCCTAAATTGGATGAGATATATGAGCAGTCTCAAAATATAATCGTTAGAGGTGCCCCCTCTAAGACTTTTATTTTTGACAAAAAAACAGGTAACTTGAAAAAAGAGATTGAATATCCCGGAAAAAAAATATCTTTATCCCAGCACAATAGCAAATTTTTTGTCATCAATACCACCGATAATAAAGTTGAAGGAATTAAAATAGAGGAGGAATAAGATGATATTCATTATATTAACAATATTAATTTCTACATATCCCTGGCCTATAAGGCCGTTTGGGTCTGCCCATCAAGTTAGTGCAACTCTTGGAGATGCGAGAGAAAGTGTAGCAGATCCAAGATTCCATAGGGGAATAGATATACCTGCGAGTGTGGGGACAAAAGTATACTCAATAATTTCAGATACCGCAAGACTTGGTGGCAGTGGCAATGAGACTTATGTTAGAGTTGGAGATTATTGGTATATCCATTTAGATTCTGCAAGTAGAATTGAACACGGTAAATATGTTTTAGGGATCTTAGATACCACCAATACCCCTCCCGATACCATCGGTAAAGTCCTTGATTACCCAGATGGTGACCACCTCCATCTTCAGATTGGCAATTATGCTACAAATGGTCCTTATTACAATCCCCTATCTTATAATGGTGGTCCTGTTGAATATGATGATACATTAAGGCCGATAATTTCTTCTGTTACCTTCTGGCGCCAAGGGTCTGAGGGTGCTACTGCCCAGCAATTGGTTGGTGTGCTTGATGGCAAGGTTGATATCCGTGCCCGCTGTCAGGATAGACAGAGTTCAGGTGGAGCAGTAAATACTTCTGGGATTTATAAATCACAATATTTGATTACCGATACCCTTGGAAATGTTATTTATAATTCAGATACAACCATCAGATTCCCTCAGGTTCAGCCGCCTAATAATGGTGCGCCTGTTCTGCTTGTCTATGATCGGCATAATTATTCAGGAGCGAGTCCTTTTTATTATTGGGTCACAAATCGGATTGTGAATAATCAAGTAGAAGACCGTTACTGGAACACCAAGCAGAAACTTGGTGAGCCCGATTCGGTTGAAGCTGAAAGTCTTGAGGTTGCTAAATTCAAAGATGGTAAATATTGGATAAAGGTGATTTGCCGCGGACATCAAAAATAATGCGGATACGGAATCGGTAAAGGTGACGATTGCCAATTTTCGTCCAAAGGTTAAATCCACAACCCCCACTAATGGACAAACAAATGTGCCATTGAATCAGCACATCTGGGTTACTTTTAGCGAACCTATGGATACGGTAAAAACACCAAGTCATATTCTATGGACTGTAATTACAATATCCCCTGGCGTATCGGGTGATTGGCGATGGATAGGTCAGAAGAATATTGAGTTCATCCCTGACCCTTGTTTTGTTCGGAATACTACTTACACAGTCTATCTCAGTTCAGGATTATGCGATTTACAAGGTCAAGAATTGATTCCTTATGCATTCTTATTTACAACCGGTTCACAACCTGGTGCGGATAATCCCCAGGGTTATCCGACTGCGTTTCATTGGGAAGATGCCTCAGGTGCCCCTTGGTTAGACCTATATGGCAATCCTTATATATTTCAATATGAGAATTTTTATTTTTATGGGCTGTCATACGAGATGTATATCGCGGTTAAAACAGGGAACATCTGGTTCAGCACCGCGAGATATGACCTTCATTTTGACCTACCGACAGCAGGTGGTGATGAATGGGGTGTCCTTGCAGCATATAATGACTCTATTACAATTACAGAACTTAATCAGGGATGGATAAGACAAATAAAGAAATACAACCCTGATAGAAAGATTATTGAATGGCTTTATATCTTTAAAGAAGGTGGACGGGTAGATACAACGAATTTTTTAGTAACTATCTATCTAAATGAATCTCCAGGGAAATTCCGCTATGAGTATCTTAAATGTGATGTGCAGAGATTTTGGAATGATGGTGGTTCAGGGATTAGTTCTGGCGATGGGATTCATTACTTTAGCATTACTGAAAAATATGGACCGGTTTATACCTTAGCACCTGCTTCATTTATTTTTACCACTGACCCTCCTCCGGGAAGGCCTCGTGATGTTATGCCGGGCTGGCCAATAAAATCTGAATTTATCGCTCTCACCTGGCGCCAGAATCCCGAGTCCGATCTGGCTGGGTATATTGTCTATCGCCGGCATAGTGATAGTCTAAGTTATAGAACCCTTGATACTATAATGGTCAATAATTTTACTGATACCTTGGTTCAATTAGGAAATACCTATGTCTATCGTGTCACTGCACTTGATACATTAGGATTGGAAAGCACTTATTCTGATTCAGTGGTTGTGAAATATGGTTCCAGAGAGGTGGACAATCCATTGGCAACGGCATATAATAATGGCCGGAAGATAGTGAGCAGTCCGACTGGTGATAAGGTGCACTTAGTTTACTCGTCTGGAGATGGTATTTATTATTGTTATTCATCGGATAGTGGTAAAAGTTTTTCTGCCTCAGAACTTATTGGTGGGCCTGGTATGTATCCAGCACTGACAATTGATACCGCAGGTAATCCCTGTGTCTCATGGGTTTCGGGTTTATATATTTATTATACCCACTGGACTGCAAGTTGGGCACCGCCGGATACGATTGTCTTACCAGTAGTAAATCTCTCTCCACCTTCAATGGCTATTGACACTACTGATACAGTCCATCTTATCTTCACCCAATACTATTGGCTACCCTCAGATACTGGTGATTTAATCTATATGAAATTCCATAAAGAGCACTTTCAGGATGCGATTGTTGAGACATTGCTTACCCATAACTTCTGCAGGATGCCATCGCTTGTGGTTGATGGTTTGAGGAATGTTCATATCGTCTGGCAGGGTGAGGAGAGTATTTGCTATCAAAATAAGGATTCTACGGGCTGGCAGGGGATTGATACGCTCTACCAAACAACCACCAACGAGAGACTCTATCCGGTGATTGACCTATATGGGAATAAGATAATGACCGTCTGGCAGGACAGGGATTCATCGGGTAATTTAGAGATTTATAGCCGGCAGAAGACCGATATTGGCTGGCAGAGCATCAAAAAGGTTGCTACAACCTCTGGTGAATCAAGATTTCCGACTCTATCAGGTGGACATTATTGTCTTTGGCAGGATAATACCTCGGGTAATTGGGAGGTTTATAAGAGTCAGTATATAGATACTTTGGGCAGTTGGACCGCGCCGGAGAATATCTCAAATACAACGAGCATTTCTGGATATCCACATTCAGCCTATTCTTTGGTGAATTCAACATCCGCAAGGTTGTATTGTTTATGGACCGAGGGTGATACGATTCCTTATACAATCAAATTCAAGAGACTTGATGTTTCACCAGTGGCAAAGGTCTTTGCGGATTTGGGGCAGGAGATTCAATCGCCCTATTGCCTGCACCGGGATGGTTATTGGATATTTGGTGATTTGCCATATCAGACGACGGATTGGGGGTATGGGAATCTGAGATACAGGATTACAGGATTAGATCCGGAGAAGTTATACCGG
>CBFGJP010000128.1:0-4212 GCA_965649105.1 Caldifarciminota bacterium | reverse complement strand
TAATTTTCAAACCTTTTATTATATCTTGACAAATGCTTTTTTTTTTTTAGTATAATATATATAGTAGAAAAAATTAAAAGGCGGATTATGAAACGGGGAAAGCGAAAGACAGGGAGACAAAGAGAAGAGACGAAAAACCGAGGAGAGGAAGGTGGGAAGCGGGGTGTCATCCGCCAGGCAGATTGACGACACCTGTAAAATATGAATTGGAATAAACGAGCAAGCCAAAGAGACTAATTATAGGGGGTGAACAAGGGAGAATAAGGATGAATAGGGGTGAGGAAGGGAAACAGAATAAACCAGAGAGACCAGATTCTTCGGGAGCAGGGAATTTATTCCCATATTATCTCCGCGTCTTTCTGTTCTTTTTGCTTTGCAAAAATAAGGGGGTAAAAATGGGTAGGGTTATCTTTTTTGCAATAATCATTGGTGGATTGTGTTTGAAATAGAAAGAAAATAAGGAGGAACGATGCAACTTAAAAGATTAAATAACTGGCTTACCAGAGTCCTTTTGATTTGTTTTTTGGCTCTGGTATATATGGGGGGATATTGTGAGAAGCCGCGACCTACAAACCCCAACCTACGATTCTTGGTCGGTGATACACTTAACAATTCCATTCACTGTCATCATCCGGTAGTTTCTCCGGATGGAAATGTGGTGTATTATCTTAGGGCTAATAGTGATAGTGTAGAGTTTGACGAACTTACTTTTGGTTCTGTTTATTCAATAAATGTGGATGGCACCAGCGACAAGGAAGTTTTATACGGCAAATACAATGCACTTGCAATTTCTCCAGACGGCGAGAAACTGGCTGTGCACCCATTGATCGGAAGCCATTATGACCCGCAACCGGAAAGTCTTATTATAATATTTCATTTGTCCAACGTAAAATGCGACACTTACTCAATAGTAAAACATTGGATTATGGATATTGAATTTGCAGCAGATACACAATGGCTATATTATAAATGTGGGCTTAACCCAGTAGAAATTTATCGTCTTAATTTGTACGACTCGACAAATGAACTTATCCTAAGTCCCGCTTGGGCTGGTGGGTTTGATCTATTTAATAATGACTCAGTCTATTACGATTCGATTATGGATTATCCCCAAATAAGTCCCGTTTATGAGAATTATGTAATAGGTACACCCGGATTCCAGGAATTAAAATTTACGCTACGAAATACAAAAACTCATAAATTGGATACTTTACCCGATTCACTTGTGCCCTATAACGGCGATGTAGGTTATCCTTATTGGTTTCCAAACGGTAAGGACATTGTTTTTATGGCAAAACCCTACAACGAGCCTTTAAGCACAATTGCGGGTGAAATCTGGATTCTTACTAATCTCTTTGACCAGGTAGATACAACAAATCTTAAATGAAGGGAGGTACAATGAAGTATCTACATATCTTCTTGGGCTTGGTGCTGATACTATCATTAGGCAGTAGTGAACAGCCTACAGCACCATTTTATACCCGTATTGGGCTAACCGAAGGTAATGCCAAGGTGAATAGTGAATTTACACTCACTTTTTCGCTAAAGGCATTGATGGATTTACCGATGAGTCTTGTAATTTATGAAATTCCAAAAGGAGTTGAATGGGTAGGCGGCGCGCTTGTTGATACGGTATATCCATATCAGGGTGATTCAATTTCTGCTTCAGCAAGACTTAAAATAACGCAACCGGGACCCTATTGTATAACTGTCCATACGATAATTGCACCAAGTGATACAATCTCATTCCTCCAGCATTTTGCAAAAGACTTTTATATAATGAGTAGCGATGATTCGGCTTCATATTCTGAGATACCAAAGGCAGATTTGTATTACAATTTGATTTCTGATGAGATAATAGGTGAAATACCACCTGAACCACCTCCAACAGAATCTTACACAATCTCTGGCACATTGCGATATTGGAATAAATTGACGAATACTTACGATGCCATGCAGGGCATCTTGGTTAAATTAGTAAATAGCGCAGGGCAAGTTGCCTCAACATATTCAAATTCTAACGGCTATTATTCAATGAGTGCATCACAAGGGGATTATACATTATTGATACTTGCCCAGAATACAGCAGGAGAAGTGCATGAATGTTGGAGGGCAGATGTTGATTACAGCTGGACCATTATTGATATTGATTTAGATTGTTCACGTCCAACTCATCGGTTTCTCACGCAACAGGTTCATCTTTATTCTAATATCACAGTAGATTTCAATGCTGTAGGTGAGAATGCTGATAGAGCGAGGATATTATAGCGAATAAAGAGAGATAAAGATTGGATGTGGTCTCATACATCTCCACATTATACATTGGATTTCATTGAGGTAAGTTATCCACCAGTAATTTATGTTGATATGCCGTGGCCTTATGATGATTTTACATTTAGCCTGGAGCCGCATGGTACTTTTTATGTTTATTTTGGAAAACTGCAGGAATGTAAAGTAAAAGTGCCACCCGATATACCGCTTATTGGTGGTTCTTGGTGGGGCGTAGGTGTTTCCTGGCGTCATCCACATCAGATCGTGATAGAACCGGGGAATAAAATTTGGGACCCAACTATTGCTATTGGAGGATTATCGCATGAATGGACTCATGGTTTGATGGTTTCCACAATAGGGAATAAAGTACCTTACGGATGGGGGCATGCAGTTCATACTTTAGATACTGTTTTAACCCAAGGACATGCATTTTCTGAAGGATTTGCGGAATTTTGCGCTGCTTCTATGTGGGTGGCAGAAATAGGACAATATGTTGAACCTTCAACAAAGAAACAAGAATGGTTTTATATAAATTATAATCCAAATAATAATAAATATGAACCGTGGTATAAAGGGTCTCTTTACACCAACACCAATGGCAGCTTTGTTGAGGGTTCTGTAATGCAATTCCTCTGGGACCTTTTTGATGACCGTAATACCAATGACCACGAGCCCAGTTTTGATGATGATGGGGTTTATGGTGGGATAGCTAAGATAATGAATACGCTTGCCTCTCTTGGAGGCATAATGACTGCGGAAACATCAGTTTGGGATACCCTTGGGAATGAAGAGGGTGATTCAATTGCCTTCAAATCCAAAAAGGCACATTTTCCAGGACCGAATTATGATTTTATTGGTAAATACAAAGACCGGTGGCAGGTATTGGGATATGGTAATATTACGGAATTATTCAATGTGGATATTCATCCGTTTAACTACTTACCGCCCTACCCTGTGCCAGCACCGACAAATCTCACAAAATCTATCAATCACATCAATAAAACAGTTACGCTCACCTGGCATAATAATGCAGCGAATCAAGGTGCCTTCTTTATTTATCGGAATTTAAACAATAGTGGCTATGTGCGCCATTATACTATCAACAATCCCGGGACAACTTCATTTACCGAGAACATTCAAGAAGGAAATTCTTACGGATATAAAGTCCGAGCGATGACCTGCGATACTTCTGATTATTCTAACGAAGTTACAATCCCTTGGTATGTTGCCGCACCCACAATGCAACCAGTTGTTGATATGCCACCAAATCAGGCGAAGGTTTCCTGGCAGAACAATTCAAATTTGACGATAGTTTCTTATACAGTCGCACGCTGGGATGATATTGCCAATCAATGGAATGACGAATATAAAACAGGACTGACAACTACTTACTTTATTGATGATATCCAATTCTTGCACAAATATAAGTATCGAGTAAAGGCAAAGGAATCAGGCGGACATTGGTCCGATTGGTCAAATGTGGTTGAATTTGCCGCTGGTGCGATTGCTCAGTCGAATTACTCTAAGATGTCGGCGTATAATAATTCTGCAAAGGTGGCAAGGTGGGGAAAGAATGTGTTGGTGTAAAGTAATAGCGATGTGTTTTTAAAATGGTTTTCTATCAATTTTTGAAAATGGAGATAGAAAATTGCAAAGGCTTGCGGAACGATTAATAAGGGGAAAAAGGGGAATAAGGGTGAAAAGGGGTGAAGAAGGGAAAAAGATTAAACCAGAGAGGCCAGATTCTTCGGGAGCAAGGAATTTATTCCCTTATTGTCTCTATGTTAATCCGTCTCTATCTGTGGTTTATACGCAAAAACTGTGCCGGAAATTTTTTGGGGAATGTCGCTTTACCCCTGCTATAAAAGGTTTGTCAACATGTTGATTTCTTCCTTTACTTCCTCCTTTCAATGAATATAATTATTCATCCGAATCATACCT
>CBFGJP010000127.1:0-4356 GCA_965649105.1 Caldifarciminota bacterium | reverse complement strand
GCCTCTGAACCACGCAGTTCAATCTCGTCGCCGAGCCTTAAACGATTCTGGAGATACCACTCCGGTGCGAACCTCAATTGAATGATTTCGCCATTTTGTAATTTGGTCTGGGCAACCATCATATTCGTTTCTTTTTCAACATATATCTCATCGATCTTACATTTGAGCGATTTCTCCTTAGCAGGATTGTAAAAATGGCTGCGTAATCTAACCCTTTCCCTTATCCACAGAGGCTCACCATTATCATCCCTTATTCTATAACGAATATTATTCCTCACCATCTCCTGCACCATAAAATGATTCTGCTCTTTATAAGTGCCCTTAAGAACAACTTCATCCCCAGGATTTAAATCGGTATCAAACATCCAGGCAGGCCCAAGGTGGGCATTAACTATCTCTTGATTTTGAACCTGCTTTTCTTCACCCTGATTTTTCAACCGCACCTGAATCCTCATTATGTAGGTATTGGTCTGAGCGTCCTTTACCTCCTCGCTCTTAACAATCTCACCGGTTATCTCGGTTGTTTCTGCGGCAAAAAGTAATCCGCATAGACTGAAGAAGAGCAAGCTGACCAATAATGTCTGCCTTCTCATTTTACCCCCTTTCATACCATTATAATATGCAAATCCTGTGCCTGATGAGATAATGAAATTACGGAGGTTTGCATCTTAAAAATTCGTCAATTCTGTCAATCCGACAAATTTGTCGCTAAAGATCGCCAAGACAATAGCCGGTCCGGGCACCAATGAGAACGATTACAAATGCTATGTTTTTCATACAAAACTAATATTCCCGGGTCTTTATTTTTTTAATCATTTCTTCAAGGTCTGACATCACTGAAAGAATCGTTTCTTCCTTAATCCAGTAAACCCTTTCTCTGAACCTATCATCATACTATTCCAGGTCTAATTGTCTCTACAAATCCTTGATGCCTGATATCTTAATTCAGGAATTTTTTTTGCCATCGTAACATTATATTAAGAAAAAACTTTCCTGCATTGTCTGAGCAAGGGCTACGCTTTCTTGACATCTTTCAATAAATTCATATAATTTAAAAAAGTTAGAAAGAAAAAAATAATGAAGGATGCCATATTTTATATTTCAAAGACATTCAAGATAATTATAGTTTTATCAGTAATTTTATCTTGTACTCAATCTCAACACAGTTATAATGTTCCAGATTTTAATTTGACCGATATCTTTGGCAACTATGTTAGCTTATACGACATACTTGATAATGGCCAAAATGTATTGATAGTAACCTGGGCATTGTGGACTAAACAAAGTATAAAAGAATTGGATACGCTGTTATTTTATACTAATGAGATAAAATCATTGAATATTCAAACCCTAGCAATAAATATGGATACCAAACGTTCAGTTCCAAGCATCCTGCCATTTGTTATTGAGCACAGATGGGTTTATCATTACTGTGTATTATTAGATACCACAAAGATATTCCGTAATTTATATAATATTCAGACAATACCAACAACGATTGTCATTGACAGAAATGGAAATATATGCTTCAACTGGTTAGGTTATAAATCTGGTGATGAAAAAATCATTGTTGATACACTGAAGGAGATGTTTAGTGATTAACAAATTTTACAGCATGATGTCTGTCAGATAGTTTACACCAATGTCTGGAGACTTGAGGTTGTTCAAACAGGAATAAGTTTATGTTTTTGTGTAGGACTGGTATTGATTAAATAAAAATTCTAACTTGACAATATCGTCCGATAAAATACACTTATCAAGTATTATGGCATCAAAAGAAAAAAACCTTGAGCAGGCAATTTTATTGGAGAAGGAAAATGAAACAATATGAAGCAGTAATAAAGGTTATGGAAGAAAATGGAGGTTATGCGACGCTTGAATTTCTCTACAATGAGGTACTTAAAGTTTCTAATGTCATCTGGGGAACAAAGACACCGTTTGCAAGTATAAGAAGAATAGTTCAGGACAAAAGATTTTTCTTTAAAATCAAACCCGGTTTGTGGGCATTAAAAAGCCATAAAGAAAAACTACCAGATAATGTGTTATCTTTGATTGACGAAGGCGGTGAGGATAAGCAGATGGGAAAATACACGCATTCTTATTATCAAGGGTTGGTTGTGGAAGTTGGTAATTTAAAAAAATTCACGACTTATGTTCCTCCACAAGATCAAAACAAGAAATTTTTAAATAAAAGTTTGGGCGATATGATTAAACTCAAGACTATATTCAATTTCACATATAATACGATTTTAGAAAGAGTCAAATCTATAGATGTTTGGTGGTTCAACGAGCGAAATTTCCCAGCTGAAGTGTTTGAAATTGAACATACTACTGATTTTAAGAATGCATTGATTAACTTTCTTGAACTACAAGATTTTAATGTAATTATGAATATTGTCTCATCTGCAACACGGAAACAAGAGTTTTTAGATAAAATTGCCTTCACAATCTTTGCGCCTTTAAGAAATCGTATTGTTTATTTAACCTACGATAAAATTTCACAATTGCATTCTAAATTAACAGAATTAATTCTAATAGAGAAAATGATGTTGCGCGAGGGGAATACAGAGATGGACGGATAAACAATAGAATTTATATCTTACTATTGAAACAGAATATGAAGATAAGACTTCTCAAATAATGATTTATCTATGTGGTCCCTCCATAAAACCAAAAATTGATAAATCAATTGCCCAGGCATATAAAAGTCAAATAAGAATAATAGAATTGTAGTATGAAATTTTATAATCAATGTTTTTCATCGGGACATACTAAACAAATTTGAATACTACAGATATTCTTACATTCTCATAATTACCAGAATGTGAGAATGAAACAGTATGTATCTTATCTCAATTCTTATTCTGAATAGGTCACTGAATTTTCAAGTCCTTCCCAGACTGTAACTGCCTTTACACTTTTTATTTTCTTCTTCATTTCATTGTAAATATATACTGCAATCCATTCCGCGGTGGTGTTGTGTTTTTGAAAGAAAGGTAGATTGTTGAGGTTCTTATGGTCAAGTTTTGCAAGAATTTTTTTCAAAATATTCTTTACTTTTCTAAAATCCATTGCCATCCCAAGTCTATCCAGCTTCTCAACCCTAACCCTAACCTCTATTCGGTAAGTATGCCCATGCACATCTGCACAATCACCTTTATATCCTTTAACACGATGCGCTGCAGAAAAACTTCCTTGAACCGTTAATTCAAACATAAACACCCTACATAAACTTATGTAATTCTCCTATGGCATTCGATGTTATTTGATACTCATCTGAAACGGGTTGTAGCCCATTTTTATTAAGATAATAATCAAGGAGGTGTTCAAAAATAATCTTACCGTTTGGGTTAAGGTCTCCGATTAGAAAATCTCGTTCCATAAAATATGCAACTACTCCTAACATTCCACTCCCGCACAAAGGGTCAAAGAGCAAATCATTTTTATTAGAAAAATGTTCTATTAAACACTGCAGGAGTTTAAATGGTAGTCTTGTTGGATATTTGGGCATCTTAACTTTGTAGTCCCGTTTGAAATTTAGTGTTGTCAAATTCGGTTCACCCCTTAAGCAATGAGTGGTATTACACCTTTTATGGAATGTCCACCTTTCACCCTTGGTAACCCAATAAATTTCGTAAACATTATGGGACATCTTCTTTCTACAAACAGGGGCAAAGTTATATGTCCAATACATCTTTCCCCTTAATGTCAATCCCTTGAATCTCATAATCCTATCATAGATAATATTACTATTATTCCATCCTGAGAAGACCAGTGCCTGGCCATTTTCTTTTAAATTTCTTTTAATACATTCCAGTAACTGCTGAATTTTCTCACCATATTCAGAGACATCCCATTCCACATATCCATCTACTACATTGCCTACATTCCTATGATAATTTGTATTCTTCCCGTTAAACCTTATCCCAAATGGTGGGTCAGTAATTATCAAATCTGCATTAACACCAGTCCATTCATTCATATCTTTAACAATAAATTTTGCCAATAAGTCATTAATAATCTTAAAATTGTCCTTCTTTTGAAGTTCAACTTTTATGTTATTCAATAAATATTGCATATATCTTATTTTATACTATAAAAGTATAAAGTCAAGAACGGGAAATTTATTTTTTTCTTTTTCCTCTAATCGGCATCTTTATCTTTCCGTAATAGAACGTATGCAATTCTTTTTATAGGCTTCGGCCTAATCATTTGGGCTGGCTAATGTTGCAAAGTCTCCTGCAATTTCATATTTTAAATTTAAACATCGGCTAATTTAAATTATTCTTTTTGGAAGGTAGTCAATGTTTTCATATTTATATTCATCTCTTATATTTAAATAATTAAACCAGACAC
>CBFGJP010000126.1:0-4521 GCA_965649105.1 Caldifarciminota bacterium | reverse complement strand
ATATATCCAGGGGTGCCTATGTTTTCAAGTGGTTGGGTAAGATATTCTATTTTGATTAAATAACCCACTTTCGGTAAGATTATTTTTGATTTAAATCGATACCTTGACATAAATAGTTTTTTGTTTATAATAATATTGTAATCTACTGGAGATGGCGGAGGCTAAAACAAGGAGGTAAAGATGCGATACCTTAAGTTGATAATCTTAATTGGTATTCCGGTCATACTGCTGTGAGGGGGTATACGCTTGATTACTCTCCAGCAGAGTTCTCTTTTTATAAAGTGAATGGTTTTGACCGGATAAGGGCACCAAGGTTTAGCCTTCGTGGTGAGCCCGGCACACCTGAGTTGCCGGCAGTCTATCTTAACTACATCATCCCACCGAATGCAAAGGCAGAATCACTGATTGTATCTCAATTCCAGTTTGTTCAGATCCCTGGTGAATACTATATCTATCCTGCACAGCCACCGGCAATAATTGGTGAAACCGTTTCCTGGGTTCCACCCGATACATTGATTTATAATTCTGAGAATCTCTTTCCGGGTGATTTCATCAAAAACGTCGGCGATGGAATAATGGATGGAGCAAGGATAGTGACGGTTGAAGTGAAACCACTCCAATATCGTCCGAAGAGTAAGAGATTATTTCTGGCCAGGCCGATTGGATTTGAATTTGTCTTCAGACCGAATAATCTTCCAGAATTACGTGCGAAGGTTAGAGGAAAAAATGAACAGGCAGTCTATGATGCAGCATTAAAGAGTGTAGTAGAGAACGATAATGAAATCTCGCTCTATTATCAAAAGCCGACGATTGTGGAAGAAAATCAAATTGGTGGTGCAGCACCATATCCTAAAGGTCCTGCGATAATCATTGCCCCTCAGGAATTCCATTCTGCATTCCAGCCCTATGCTGACTGGATGACCGACCAGGGGATAGAGACATATCTCATCACACCCCAGACAATCTATACTTATTATTCTGGGGTTGATAACGCTGAAAAGGTCCGCAACTACATCAAAGACTGCTACGAAAATGCAGGCGGAACATGTTTTATCTTGGGTGGTGATGATTATTCTACAGGAGGAATTGAATTTGTTCCTGTGAGATACTGTTTTCTTCTTTATATGGATTTGCCTGTTGATTCTACATTCAGTATTCCTTGCGATATGTATTTCTCGGATTTATCAGGTGTTTGGGATGGCGATAAAGATAGATTCTGGGGTGAAATGCCAGAGTATGGCGATACTGCTGATTGTTTCCCCGAGGTATTTGTAGCAAGGACAACACCTTATTGTGTTCAGGAGGTCAATAGCTGGGTAGAAAAAGCACTTTCCTACGAAAAAACTCCACAACTTCTTGATTCTATTTCCCTGTGGTTCTACGACAATTTATTTCCGATTGGCGACGCTTACACAACATATCCTGAATACTTTATGCATCAGTTTATACTGCTGAATAATGCGCAAGAATGCGTGAGGATGCTTAGTGAAGGTTATACATTCAATAACATCCATCTTTTTGGCTGGCGAACGGTCTTTTGCGATTACTATCAAACATATAATGTTCATGCATACTGGCCCGGTTCACCCTCCCAACAACATGCTGGATTAAATCACCTGGGAAATTACAACAAATATATTTTTTCGTCTTCACTTGCTTCTTTCAATGGCGGTTATGATTCGCATCTAATTGAAACATTCAACTACACATTAGAACCATCCGATACCTGTATAATTGATGGATTTGTGGATGCATATACCTCAATCGGTGCCTGTGCCTTTTTTGGATATACAAGACATAATCTCGTATCATATGGCATTGACCTTGAACACGAATTCTATGAGTGCCTTTTTTCTCCATATACTGGACCATATCCACCCGAACCTGCTTGCACCCGTCTTGGTGTAGCTGAGGCACTCTCAAAATGTGGTGACAGAATTAACTGGTTAAATAAGTGGTACCGATATGTTTGTTACTCTCACAATTATTTTGGTTCTCCATATACTGAGGCGTGGACTAATCAACCAAGGAATTTCAGTGTTAGCCACCCGCGCCAGGTCTATGTAGGAATTCCTATTCAATTTAGAGTAACGGTCAGGGATGCACTTACTGGCTCTTATGTAGCTAATTCAAAAGTGTGTTTGAATAAACCAAATGATATTTATCAAGTGGGTTATACTGATGCTAACGGTCAAATCACATTTACTATCACACCGCAAACAACAGGAACAATTAAAGTCACGATTACACGAATACACGATAACAACACCTACATTCAATATTTCCCATCACAAACCTATTGTCAGGTTATAATACAGCCGTGCGGCGGACAATCTTCTGATTCAGAAGGAACACCAATTATACTCTGTATTAGCGAGATGCCTACAATCTTTAAAAATAACAATGTCCTAATAAAATTCAGTATTCCTAATGAAGGTGATGTTTCACTCTCCCTTTATGATGCAACTGGTGCAAGAGCAAGGATAATAAACTTGCCAAACCTGACATCGGGCCGTCATCAAACGAAAATAGAGACTAAAAATCTCTCAAAGGGCGTCTATTTTGTTGTGCTTGAACAGAATAATATGAAGGTTTCAAAAAAGTTCATTCTTGTCCGGTAAAAACTAAATGCCTTCGCCGGCTCTATAAAAGAAAGGGGTAAAGTGAAAAACCTACTGATTATCTCTATTATTTTGGCTATTGGTTTTGGTCAGATTAACTGGACATACGAAACTATTGATTCTATAGAAGGATTAGAGGCGGGTATTGGCTTTGTTTCCTTAAAATTAGATAGCCTTATACAACCTCATGTGGTTTATTATAAATTAGTATGGGATACTCTATACAATGATACAGGATGGGCAAAGATTATTTATGCATATAAAACCGGCAATCAATGGCTTGAAGAAACTGTTGATAGTAGTTTTGGTTCCGGATTCACAAATTATTACATCTCACCGTCCTTATGTCTGGACAGACAGGATAATCCTCATATTGCTTATGTGCATCGCAGAGAAGATAATAACTTCATTCTTTATTACGCCTGGAAAGATGCTGGACAGTGGTATACCACGTCGTTGAGCACTGGTGCAAATACAGCCACATTGGCATTAAATACTAATGACTATCCCAATATTGCCTGTGTGCATAAGTCCGATATTGATACGGTTTGGCGCGTAAAATTTTTCTCCCGGAATAATTCCTTGTGGGATTCTTCTACCGTTGACAGTAATCATTTAAATGATTTTCATCCATCACTGAAAATCGATGGTAATAACAATCCCCACATCGCGTACCTTCAGGATAATCCAGATTCGCTCAAATATGTTTTTTGGAATGGAGTTAACTGGGTATTTTCTTGGGGAGAGCCTGTAGGGATAGCTTGTTCACAATCATTATCGCTTGACCTTAATGATCATCCGCATATTGCTTATAGCAGATTCGGATATTTATGCTACACATTTTGGGATGGTAATGTCTGGCATACTGAATCCCTGAGTGAACCGGCAATAATAGTTCTACTTGATCTTGATAGTTTATGTTTACCTCATATTGTTTCTGTTGCCGACTTTTTGTTCCGTCCAAGATATTGTTATCGGGATTCTAATGCTTGGCATTTTTGTGGTTTTATTGAACCTGACTCACATAGTGTAACTCATCATACACTTTCTTTTTCGTTAGATAAGAATAATGAGCCTCATGTTGTTTATTTTTCTGATAATGGCTACGCAGGAAAGCTAAAATATGCCAAAGGCACTTTTGTGGGGATAGAGGAAAATGATACCGGATACAGGATACACGATGCAGAATTGAAAATAAAAGTTTACCCGAGTATTTCTTACGGTCTTTTAAATATTGAATATAACCTGAAGAATGAAGGCAATGCTGAAATAGAAATTTATGATGCCATCGGTACAAGAAGAAAGTTAATAAAACTAACCAATTGCCAGTTAGGACATTGTGAGAAGATAATAAATCTTGCCGACCTTGCCAGCGGTGTCTATTTTGTGGTTCTACGACAAAACAATGAGAAGGTTTCCAAAAAATTCCTTCTTATAAAGTAAATTGGAAATTATGGCCTTCGCCATCTCCATAAAAATAAAAATCTTGAGGTAATGATGAAAAGATTTGCTGTTATTTTAATATCTACATTATGTTTTGGAGAAATAAATTGGGAAATAGAGCTTGTTGATAGCGCACATTATACGACAGGTAGTCTTGATTTTGCTTGGTGTGACATAGCGCTAAGTCCTTCCGAAGTTCCTCATATCACTTATTATAAGAATAATTCTCTGGTCCACGCTGTAAAACTTGACACCGGCTGGACGAAGGAAATAGTAGAGAATGGTTGGCTTTATACTTGTTTTTCTTTTACGTTTGATGCAAATAATGTTGGCCATCTAAGTTATTATCGCACAGATACTATTTCCAAAATGACATATTTGTGTTATGGTAAATTCGAAAATAATAGTTGGATGATAAATGTAGTTGATTCATTCTATGGAATTCTTACACCTTACT
>CBFGJP010000125.1:0-4551 GCA_965649105.1 Caldifarciminota bacterium | reverse complement strand
ACGATGTAAATCAATCCCAACATACTTCATAAAACACTCCTTTTTCATTAATCATAACCATCCCTCTCTAATTTTCAAACCTTTTATTATATCTTGACAAAAATCTCTTTTTGGATATAATGGGCTATGCTTGGATACGGAATAACCATTTTCGGACACACACACACACACACAGAATAACCCTGCGCGGATTTTTACCAACTCAATTACTAATTCTTTTTTGGTCTTTTTGCGCCAAAAGAGATTACTCTTTTTGCCAACGGGGGTAGTCTTATGAAACCAGATAAACGAGAAAGGCTAAACAGAGCAGACTACGGTTCCGGTTTTGAGCCAGGCTGTTTGGACAGATTTGGTTATTGGCTGGTAGGTACTTCATGGTATTATTACCTATTGAAAATTCATGTTTGATAGAATAAAAGGTATTGAGACTATGTCAGATAATGTATTATTGGAAAGGATACTTAAAATTGATTCGGAAAGATACAAATTTTCATGTTATAATATCATCAAAAGAGTGAATGATGGTTCATTACTTCTTTTTAATGCAAGGACCGGGGCGTTCAGTATAATCTTATCAAAATTTTTTGGCAAATTAGATAATAATGAAGAAATATTAAGTAACCTTTTAGCAAACGGATTTATCGTTGATAAAAGAAAAAATGAGATAGAGGAAATAATTATGAATTTTAAAAAAATTAAAGACGATAAAACAATTTTAAGATTGATTATCCTTCCTGCTGAAACCTGTAACTTTCGATGTACTTATTGTTACGAAACTTTCAGAAATATCACTATTTCTGAAAAGATCGCTTCAGGCATAATTAATTTTATAAAAAGAAATATTAAAGCTATCAAGATTTTAGAAATCTCCTGGTTTGGCGGAGAGCCACTTCTTGAGGCAGACCGTGTCATAGCAATAACAAAGACTTCTCAAAATTTGGCAAAGACATATGGAGTAAAATTTTTATCTGATATTACAACAAATGGTTATTTATTAAATCGTTCACTTATTAAGAATCTTATTGATGCAGGTATTACTGGATACCAGATAACCATAGATGGTATACCTTCAATTCATAATCGTTTTAGAAAATTAAAAAATGGAAGAGGAACTTTTAATGAAATTTGGTCAAACATAAAACACTTCAAAGAAATCGATGAGAATATCTATGTTATAATTAGAACAAATTTTGATGATAATTCATATAGGAATTTAGATGAATGGATTAACTTATACAGGAGTGAATTTGAAAAAGACCACAGAGTAAGATTGCTCTTCCGTCCAATCTTTAAGACCGGCACAGAGAGAGACAACCAAATAAAATTTTGTCCACTTAAAAAATCAGCTGAAATAGAGAGCGAAATTCTCATGAAGATATGGGAAAAGTTAGGATTTCCAATCTGGTATTTTGAAGAAGTAATGCTACCTAAACCGAAGGCAATTTATTGCTATGGTGGATTGTCAGGGTGTTTTGTAATCGGTGCTGATGGCACTTTATGGAAGTGCACTGTTGCGTTAAAACAAGAATATGCATTGGGTTATTTAAAAGAAAATGGAGAGATTGTAATAAATGATGGCTATTTATATAAATGGAACAAATATGTAGACAGTTGGACCTACGATGAGACTTGTAGAAAATGCTTTTCGCTACCACTTTGTATGGGTGGATGTGTACTTACAAGAAAACAAGGCAGGAAGGGATGTTATATCTCCTTTTTTTCTATAACCAAAATGATGGATGTATATTATAAAAATATTATGAAAGGAGGTGATTAAAATGGTTGTCGCTAGAAAAGCTACTACACCGGAAATACCCATTGCTGCACCCGGCAACTGTGGTGCAGGCTGTGGGTTCTGCTGTGTTCATTAATCTGCCTTAGACGAGGCCCCATATTTGGGGCTTCGTCAGATTTCATACTTGACGGGAGGAATAAAATAATTATAATAAAACTATTGAGATTTGAAAAATTTCAATGCCAGATAAAGAAATCTTTCATTCATTATGAAAAAGAAAAAAGGCGACGAAATATTTAAAAAAAGGCAGGATGAATTGGTTTTGCACAAAGCAATAGTATGCTACAAAGCGGGGTTTTTCAAAAGGTATCACCTTATATGAAATTATTTTTTTTAGTAGCGTATTTGCAATTTAAAGGCATACTGCGAATTGCGCGGTATGGGCTCCAGTTTTTGCTCCTACCTATGTTAATGCTTTCCATCTTCCTTACTGCTTACCTCGCGGTTCGGGCTTTGGGTGGGAAAGTTAATGCCCTTTTTTATCCCTTTGTTGTATTTCTTCTATCTGCTACTGCTATAAATATCCCCATGCAATCTGGTAATCAATTACTTAGTGATTCATCTTCTTCTAATTTATTGATAACACCCCACGGTATCCGTGGATTATTGTCATATTTTATGGGAATTCAGGCTCCTTATCTGGCTACGACTTTTGTAACTATACTTATTGCATATCTTTTTATTCTACCCAGACTTTATTTCTTAAATACCATCATTGGTTTTTCAATTTTGATTATCTGGTGTATCGCGATGGCAGTAATAGGTCTTGGCTTCGGTATGAGATTCGTCTTTGCATTTCATCTTGCGCAATTTTTCTTTCTTGGATTTTATCCCTTCCTTCTCATGCTACCTTTAACTGGTAAGTTAGGATATGCATTTATTCTACCACCAGTGGGTATTATTACAATTCTTTCAAATGAATGTAGTAATTTATTTCTATTTAGCATAGTGACTATCGCCGGTATTTTAGTATATAATCTGGGAGGGACATTGTTTTTTAGATGGGCGTATCAAGAATATCGTATCGGAAAAGGTGTAAATAGGGTATGAGGGTGATCAATGTATCAAACATAAAGAAAACTTATCCAAGTAAGCCTCCAGTGAAAGCATTAAGTGGTTGTTCTTTGATACTTCATGAGGCTGAATCCATCGCGTTACTTGGTCCTAATGGGGCTGGTAAGACAACTTTTTTACGAATACTCACAGGGATTCTTTTACCCGATGAGGGGTCAATCACGATTTATGATAAGAATCCGATAAAATCACCCAAAGAGGTAAGCTGTTTCCTACGCTTCTTACCTGAAAGTCCTTTTCTTTTACGAAATAATTCTCTCTGGGAGAATGCTTATTTCTGGTTTGCTTATTGGGGCGAAGATATTCCAAAAGATAGTTTAAAAGAAATTTTTGAACGTTTTAAACTCATCGATCGGGCTCACGAACCGCTTTCTCGATATTCGCGAGGGATGTTACAAAAGGCGGCGCTATCGTTTATGCTCGCCACTAGGGCACCAGTTGTGATATTAGATGAACCCACCTTGGGGCTTGATGTTATAACTGTGAAAGATGTGAAGGAAATAATAAGGGAGTTAAAGAGAAAAAAAAAGACAATTTTAATTGCCTCTCACGATATGCCATTTGTAGAGGAAGTAGCTGACCGTGTTGTTCTAATAAATCAGGGTAAGATTTTGGAGGAATCAGAAATTTCTGATTTCAAGGAAAGGTATGGTAATCCTAAATATCTACTTACTTATAAAGTTGATGGTAATTTGCACACAGAAACTTTCTATAGTCATAAGGAATGCGATAACCGGCTAAGAAATATTCTTACCTATGATAAAGGTGTTGAAATTATTGACTTCCATAGGGAGATTGATTCATTAGATGATATTTTACGCCGAGTTCTCATTAAAGGGGATTAAATACAGATGGATATATTACTCCTATTTTTAATCCCATTGGCCGCAACTTTTGATAAGTCTCTCAATATTCATTTTACAGAAATCGCGCCGGTGATTGATGGGTATATAGAAGAGGTCTGGCTTAAGGCGGATTCGGCCTATGATTTTATCCAATATATGCCTTATGAGAAAGAAAAACCATCGGATAATACCATTGTCTATTGCTTACAGGATGAAAATAATCTTTATATTGCCTTCCGCTGCTGGACTAAAAACGCAAAGCCTGTAAACCAGATGAGTTCTAATGATGATGCGGTAATTTTATATTTAGACCCGTTCGGTAGCAAGACAACTGCCTATAGTTTTGCCGTGCATATAAGTGGTATATATAGCGATGGACTACTCCTTGACGATGGCAGGTCAAAGGACAATTCCTGGGATGGTGTCTGGTATTATGGGGTAAAGACCTATGAAGACCGTTATGAAGTAGAGATTAAGATTCCATTTAAGTCAATTAGATATAAAAAGGGGCTTTCTGAATGGGGGATAAATTTTAAGCGCTATATTCCAGAAAGACAGGAGAGTGACTACTGGACTGGAGTTTCACAGAAAGAGGGTATGCTGGTATCAAAATTTGGTGTATTAAAAAATATCAATCCACAGGCAAAGGGATATTATTTTGAAATCTATCCTGAGGGATTTGCCCGCTATGATAAAATAGATACACTCTCGGGCAAAATAAAGCCCAGTGCCAGTCTGAATCTCAAATGGGATATTACATCCCAGGCGACTTTAAATGCTACAGCCTTTCCGGACTTTGCCCAGATTGAATCTGACCCATTTACTTTGAATCTATCA
>CBFGJP010000124.1:0-4567 GCA_965649105.1 Caldifarciminota bacterium | reverse complement strand
ACTCTATTCCCATAGATATAGTTTCAAAACTTGGGCATATGTTGATACGGGTGCTACATACAGCATTTTTGAATTTAGTCTTTTGGCGGTATTGGAGTTGCAAGTAAAGATAAAATTAAAGAGTTATTTATAAAGGCAAGGAAACTATATCCCAAAGAAGAACCACTTATTTCGCCGGTGCCTAAACCCGAAGAGATTGAATGCGTGTTATAGAATTTAATTATCAAATCTGGAAGGGTAAACCTATTCCATTGATACCTATCAGACTCTATTCCCATAGATATAGTTTCAAAACTTGGGCATATGTTGATACGGGTGCTACATACAGCATTTTTGAATTTAGTCTTTTGGCGGTATTGGATTTGAAGGTTAGCCAAGCAATAAGAAAGGAGATGTTTGTAGTTGGAGATGGTAGTTTCATTCCAGGTTGGATATTCAGGTTATCAGTAGAAATAGCGGATTATAAATTTAAGGATGATATAGCATTTTCAGATCGGCTGAATGTTGGTTTTAATCTGCTTGGGAGAAAGGACATTTTTGAAAAATTTAGAGAAATATCGTTTCAGGAAAAGAGACGTTTGATTGTATTCAAAAAGTAGGATTTGGAAAATCAGAACATTTTTCGGCAGGCGGAAAATGTTGATTTTTGATATCCGTTCAACTATTCTAACATTCTAACATGTTAGAATGTTAGAATGGTTAGTTTTTTCCCCTTCTTCGCCCTTTTTCGCCCCTCTTTACCCCTATTTCCCCTCTTTTTCAATCTTTAAAGTTATCCACATTAAAATCTCGCTTCTAAAAAATTTTTGAAAATATGCTACAAAAATTTAGCAGAAATTAAAATCCAAAATTCGTGCAAACTCCTGAAAAATCGGGGTTTTTAGGCTATGCACTTCCCTCTTGACAAAAGTCTTGTTTTGGATATAATGGGCTATGCTTGAATTTCGGATTATGAGATTCGGACACACACACACACAATAACCCTGCGCGGATTTTTACCAACTCTGATACTCCTTTTTCGGCATTTTATGCCGAGAAAACTTTTTTCCAACGGCACAATCCTATGAGACCAGATAAACCAGACAGATCATTTTCCGGTTCCGGTCCTGACCCCTGTGGGTTGGGCCCCATTCTTTGCACTCCTGTTGTTGCAAAATCAAAAAATTTAGATGGGAAGTTTAATAGTTGCCCCAAATTATCAAAAGGCAGCGTTAAAAACAAGGAGATGAATGATGCCTGAGCCGGTAGTACCTATTGCATCGGACGTTTCTCTTAAGCATTCCCGAATTTTGCGCGGTCCTACTCAAGTAGCATTCGATTTAACTAATCGCTGCAATTATCGGTGTTTACATTGTTTTAACTTAAGTGGAGAAAATTTAATAATTTCTGATGAATTAAAGGACGCAGAAGTAATTGAAGTGATAAAAGACATTGCAAGTTTAAAACCCTTTAATCTATGCTTTTGCGGCGGTGAACCTATGCTCCGAAAAGAATTATTATATAAATCGGCTGAATTTTTGGCTTCAGAAGGATGTATGGTTTCTCTTGTTACCAATGGCTCTTTAATTACAAAAGAGACAGCAAAAAGTCTTCTCAAAAGCGGAATAATGAGAGTGCAGGTAAGTTTAGATGGAGCAAAACCAGAGACTCACGAAAAGTTGCGTCAATATAAAAATGCATTTATTTATGCAATTAAATCAATTTCATATTTTAAAGACGCTGGTTGCCAGCATGTGGGAGTGGCATTTTGCCCAACTAATTTTAATTTCAGTGAAGTAGAGGAAACAATTAACCTGTGCATCAAACTTGGAGTAGATGAATTTCGCATCCAACCACTGATGATCTTAGGAAGAGCGCAAATATACCTCAAAGAGATTTTACCTACTCCTCTCCAATATCGCCAGATAATTTATATAATTAAAAAATATCAAAATAATGGTAACCTTGATGTTAAATGGGGGGATCCAGTTGATCATCTGATACGCTTTAGGACTTTGCGAAAATATTGTTATAATTTTGTTAGCCTTAAGGCAAATGGCGGAATTATGGTATCCCCATACCTTCCCATAATAGTTGGAAATGTGCGTAATCATAATCTCAAGGAGTATTGGGATGTAGGACTTAGCCGCATTTGGGAGATCCCGATAATTGAAAAGTTGGCATCACAAATTATTTCTACTATTGATTTTGGTAGGAAAAAGGAAAATGGGACCCCGAATGTGTGGTTTGAGCATGATATTACATTAGACCTAATTGATAACAATTTGATGAAAGGAGAATGATGGAAGAAACTTATCCAAATATTTAAAAAAGAAAATTTACTTTATGACCGAGAAGAAAAAGAGGGGTATTGGACATTCATCTCAAAAATTCATCCTGAAACAATGGAACTCGTGGTAAACAGGACAGGTAGAGAGATTATACTTCTTTGTGATGGCACAAGAACCCTCCAAGAGATAGTAGATGAAATGAAGATAAGATACCCGAAAGTAGAGGAGAAGGTGTTGAAAAATGATATCTATAAGTGTTTAGCTAATTTTTCACGCCTGTGCATTATAGAATGGAGAAACGGTAATAATCCGTTCCTGTATTGTAAGGAAGAGCCGATAAATTCCCACATTTCTCTAAGAATTGGACAAGAAGATGATTTACGAAATATTCTTACTTTCATTGAAACTGTTAATTCATCGGCCTTTCCCAGGGAGAATTACTTTATTTACATATCCCCATTCTATACTCCAAAAGAGTATGGGGAGGTAGCTTTAAGACAGAAGCTTTTTTCTTTCATTGAAGAATTTTTTTTGCTACTGAAAGACGGTGAAATTTTCGGTTTACTTTCAATTGAGATCCCATCTTTGCCTAACAATAGGGCTGCGAAAATAAAATTGATAGCATGCCCACGAGATTATTTTCTAAATCTATTGAAATATAGCGAAGATAACTTTCCTTTTCTATCGGTAAGAGATATTACAAAAATAAGAATCTACGAATTATTAGGCGAACCACACTTTGGTGAGCTCCGTGAGGTGCTGTTAAAAAATCACTACAAAGAAGAAGGTGTTTTGCTGGACGAATTTGGATTTGGACAAAATGCGAGAATTTATGCAAAGTGTTACGAAAGTGAATTTATTAAAAAGATTAACAGTTTAAAGAAAGGAGGTGATTAAGATGCTGGGTTATGAATCTCCTACCATTGAGCCTTTGGGTGGTGGTGAGGCACAGCCTGATGTAACACTCGCATTTGCCTGGTATGCCGTTGTAATTGTCGCAGCAGTAGCAGTATTTATGGCCTACGCTCTTCATGTGCAATGGGTCGAAATAGCTGTGCCATAGAACCAAAGTGGGCAATTTTTTCAGATTAGAAAAAAATTGCCCACTTGATTTTTTTAGCAATTTATCTATTATTTTAAAAATGGTAATGAGAAATATAAATAACATATGTAAAATTAAAGGACCTACCCAGATAGTATTAAATATTACTAATAAGTGCAACTTACGATGTCTCTACTGTTTTAATTCCAGTGGAATTTCCGCTTACGACGAATTATCCGACAGCGAAATACTCAAAATAATCTTTGAGATCATCAAAATTCATCCTTTTAATGTTTGTTTTTCAGGGGGTGAGCCCCTATTAAGGAGAGATATATTATATGAATGTATCAGATTACTACATTCCAATAACATACGGACAAATATGGTTTCAAATGGGACACTCTTGAATGAGCAGACGGTTAAAAAACTTTGTGATTTAGGTTTACAAGAAATAGAAGTCAGCTTAGATGGTGCAGAAGTGCAGACCCATGAGATAGTAAAAGGAAAGGATTCTTTTTCACCGGTAATAAAAGCATTAGAAATTTTACGGGCTTTATCATTCCCACAATACGAAGTGTCGATGACACTAACATCATTTAACCTGAAAAGCCTGCAGCAAATGATTACATTATTAAAAGAGATAGACGTTTCTACTTTGATCGTCCGTCCCCTTATTGTTTGTGGCAGGGCAATAAAGTACAAAGGACAGCTTAACCTAACACCATTACAATATCGGAGAATAATGTATGAAATTAATGAACAGCAAATAAGGAGCAACTCAACTAAGATTATCTATGCAGATCCACTCAGCTTCTTATTTGATATGCCCAATGTAGAGCCCTTTTTGGGGATGGAGATAAGATCCAATGGTGATTTAGTAATTTCGCCCTATTTACCAATTGCCTTTGGAAATATTAGATATCATACAATAACAGAATATTGGGATAATGGGTGGTGGAGGATTGGGAAATTACCCATCGTTAGGCAGCTAATTAATAAAGTCAAAGGATATTCATTTGAAGACGTTGATGCATTAGCTGCCAATCTGAAGAAGTTTGACATAATTGACGATGCTAACCGACTTTAAAAGGTATTTTCGAATCCTTTCGGAATGTTTAGTTGGTGAAGAATTAGATATCTTCGTGGGTGTAATACTCGGCATCATTTATAAATTATGCACATTAACAGCCCCTTTTCTTACGAGAATCCTTGTGGATACCGTCATTGGCCAAAGAAATTACGCATTACTAATTCA
>CBFGJP010000123.1:0-4578 GCA_965649105.1 Caldifarciminota bacterium | reverse complement strand
ATCCTCGTATCTGATTTCAAAGCACTATCAGTAATGATACTGTCTTTAAAAATCTCTATTTTTGCTTTTGTCTTCAAATCCTTAACAAATTTTTCTTCTATTTTCTGTATTTTTTCTGCACGAACCGCAGCTTCAACCTGTGATTTTACTTCGTTAAAACTGCGCCAGCGTTCAGGTTTTCTTTCATACACAAGATATATCCCATATTTGTTTTCAAATTTCACTATATCGGAAATGGTATTTAATTTTACGTTAAATAAAACATCCTCTACTTCTTTAGGTTTTGTTCCGGGAATAACAATCCCCATCTCCCCGCCACCGCCTTTGGTAGGAGCAGTTGAATAAATTTTGGCGAGCGTGTCAAAACTTGCTAGGTCTTTTAACAAAGAATCATGAACAAAAATTGCCAGACTTTCAGATTCGACGACTATTTCTTTGCCTCTTACTTCCCTTGATAATTTATAAAAATGTTTGTTCTTTTTATAATATTCGCGCATTTCTTTTTCGGTGGGAACTGCTTTTTCAATTACATTTACAGCCCTTACTTCATCTAATAAATTTGTTGTTCGGCTTTGTTTCATTAAATCTTTGTATTCTTGCATTGCCTTTATATTATTCTTCAAAGCCTGGACATACAGTAGTCGCTCAATAATCATCTGATCGAGAATCCCCTTTTCATCTTTTCGCGAAAAAGGAGATTGTTTCGCCATTCTTTCATCAAGTTCTAAACGCGTAATCCTGTAACCATCAACGAGGGCAACAGTGTCCTGATAGTTCTTTTTAAAACATCTCTCAACACCTGATAAAGAAAAAGAATCAAGGGGTGGTTCGCGATATTTTGTTGCAACTATTTCATAAGCTTTTGCCGCGTTTAAATAATCTTCAAGTGCTTCAAGGACTAATCCCAAACGATAATAAACCCATCCATCCTTCTGGGGATATTTATCAATAATTTCCTGATAGATTTGTCTTGCCTTTATTGGCTCGTCAAGCTTATCAAAATATATATCCCCGATTTCTAAATACCATTTAAAACCCTGGGATTTATTTATCATTTGTTTGCAATATTCCACCGCAGATTCATAATCTTCATTAAATATTATGTTTATATATTCCTGCGGCATAACAGTAAATATTATTGCTAATAAGATTGTCATTTAACCTCCTTTCAAGATTAGAGTATATTCAAACTTTGTTGATAAGTCAAGAATTAGTTTATGTAGGATAAACAATCCCCATATCTTTAAAATGGGCTTCTATTCGGTCAAGCGTATAGTCGAGATCGGCTCTGGAATGCTCAATTGAAAGCACCATTCTAATTCTTTCTTTATTCGTATTAGTAATTATTCCATCAGCAAATAATCTTTTGGAAAATGTTTCTGCCTCCTGATTATTATTTAGTATTATCACAATCACCGGGGTCTCACTCATCGTCTTCAAACCAATCTGTTTTAAACGATTTATAAAGAATCTACTATGTGTCCACAGTTTTGAAAATGCTTGTCGATTTTTATTTTCGTCCTTTAACAATTCTATGCCAGCAATATTGACCGCAAGCATAAATTTGGGAACCGACATATAAAAACCATTGGTATTCTCGTTAATCTTATTTATTAAATATTTTTTTGCACCAATATACGCACCATACCCTCCGATATAACGATTGAAACTGCCGATTTCAAGGTTAATATCTTCATAAAGGTTGAATAAATCTACAAATCCCCGGCCGTCTCTACCCAGTAACCCAAAGGAGTTTAGTTCATTAGCAATTACCACCGCTTGATTTTCTTTTGCAATCTTTATTAATTCGTTTACAGGCCCTGAACAGCCCAACCATTCATAAAGTCCGTCAATTACGATAACTTTATCGGTATAGGTTGCCATGAGTTTTGAAAGTTGTTCTAAATCACGGGGATTGTAAAATTCAATATTTCTGTATTGCAATACGAGAAATATCCCGGGTGATGTTTCATAGTCAATAAAAAATTTCGTTTTGGAATCAAAAATTGAGAATAAGGCATAAATTGCTGAGATTTCATCCGAAAATATAATCGTTGAATCCAGTTTTTTAAATTCAATCAAGGTATTTTTCAGTTCATTCATATAATCGTCTGGGTTCCGTAGATCAACAACATTATGACTATCAATATTTAATCGCGCCGCCTCATTTAAATATTCACTATTCCTGCGATTGAAACAATCAATAAGAGTGAAATTTAAATATTTCTTATTATTATGGATAAATACTGGTTCAGATGGTAAAAATATCGATGTTTGTTCCTGATCAACAAAAAGATTTACTTGATATGGCTTCATTGCACATTCCTACCACAGCATTTTTTATATTTCTTCCCGCTACCGCAGGGACAGGGGTCATTCCTGCCTACCTTAGCAGTTTTCATAACTGTTGAGGTTTTGACGCCACCTAAGGGTGTTTCAGCCTTACCATCCACTGCTGGCTTATATTCTTGAGTAACTACCGGTTTTCTCTGCACCGGCCTCGGACTTGCCCTGAACACAATTCCCGATACATCCCTTGAAATCTCAGATAATAATTCATCAAACATTTTGAAAGACTCCTGTTTATATTCAACAAGAGGATCTTTCTGTGCATAACTGCGTAGACTAATACCTTCGCGTAGTGCATCAAGCGAATAAAGGTGCTCACGCCATCTATTATCAATCGTTAAAAGTAAAATCGACTTTAACATCTCATTGTAGGTCTCCGGGTCATAATTCTGTTTACGCAGTTTATATGATTCTTTTGCTTTTTCCAACATTTTATCAAATAATTCAGCCTGTTTTAGGTGAGACTGTTCGTCTTTATCAATATAAAAATTTGTCGCAAACAAATTGTTGAATTCACCAATAAGGCCATCCCAGTCCCATTCTTCAGCTGGCTTTTTATCATCCGAGTATTTGAGAATGATGTCTTCAATAGCATCCTCAAAATTTTTAAATATAAGCTCTTCATAATTTTCGCCTTTTAATATATCGTCTCGCATTTTATAAATAACTTCACGCTGGCGATTCATAACATCGTCATATTCAAGCAAATGTTTTCTTATTTCAAAATTATTTTCTTCTACCCTTTTTTGAGCGTTTGCGATTGCTTTTGTAACAAGGGGATGGGTTAATGGTTTTTGTTCTTCACCCCCAAAACGGTCCATAATATCTGCAACCCGATCGGAACCAAATATCCTCATCAGGTCATCCTCCAGCGATAAAAAGAATCTTGATGAGCCGGGATCGCCCTGACGGCCACTCCTTCCCCTCAATTGATTATCAATTCTGCGTGATTCATGCCGTTCGGTTCCTATTATGTAAAGTCCACAGGGTATTTCCTTTAAACATTCTTTTTTTATTTTATGGGAACATTCAGCACAATTCTGGTCTGGACATTTTACGCAGCATTTGTTACATTTGACTACCCCGGGACCAAGTTTTATATCAGTCCCTCTTCCTGCCATATTCGTTGCGATCGTTACTGCACCAGGCTGTCCTGCCTGGGAAACAATAACTGCCTCACGCTGGTGATGTTTTGCATTGAGAACATTATGAGGAATACCTTTTCTCTGCAATAAGCGGGAAAGAATTTCGGATACCTCAACCGATGTTGTTCCCACAAGTATAGGTCTTTTCTCTTTATGCCATTTTACAATTTCTTCTATTATTGCATTATATTTTTCGCGTTTTGAACGATAGACAATGTCTTCATAATCAACCCTGCGCACCGGTTCCTTGGTCGGAATTTCAACGACATCAAGTTTGTAAATCGTCCAGAATTCATTCGCCTCAGTTGCAGCAGTACCGGTCATGCCGGCAAGTTTTTCATACATTCGGAAATAATTCTGAATTGTTATCGTTGCGAAAGTCTGTGTCTCTTCTTGCACTCTAACTCCTTCTTTTGCCTCCAGAGCCTGATGGAGACCGTCGGAAAATCTTCTGCCCGGCATCAATCTACCAGTAAACTCATCAACGATTATCACCTTCCCATCTTGGACGACATATTCAACATCCTTTTCAAAGAGTGAATAAGCCTTTAATAATGCCCTCAAGTTCGCCAAAACTTCGCTCTTCTTTGCATATTCTTCAAATGCCTTTTCCTTGGCAAAGAGTTTTTCTTTTAGAGAAAGTTTTTCATCCCGATCAATCTTGCCAATCTTTTCGCTCAAATCTGGCAGAACAAACATTTCGGGATTATTTGGCGAAATGTATATTCTTCCTTTTTCAGTTAAATCAACAATATGCGCTTTTTCATCAATTACAAAGTATAATTCCTCATCAATCTTGTTGAAACTTTTTTCTCTAAGGAATGTCAGTTCGGTATCTTCAATCAATCTTTTTATGCCGGTTTCCTGTTCCAATTTTAATAGTTGTTTATTTTTTGGTGCACCCCTTCTTGCCTGTAGCAATTTAATACCTGCCTCTTTTTCTTTTCCTTCATCGAGAAGTTTCTTTGCCTCTTCTACTATTCTGTTCACCAGCACAGTCTGGGCTGAATGTAGTCGTCTAACAATTGGATTTAATTCATCAAAACTCTTTGTTTCTCGTTCAACCGGTCCAGAAATAATCAAA
>CBFGJP010000122.1:0-4694 GCA_965649105.1 Caldifarciminota bacterium | reverse complement strand
AGGCGATATTTTATTGCCCAAAAATCAAATTCTTCAAAGTAAAATGATAAATGATCTTATCGGCTTAAATAAAAGGCATAAAATAAACAAAGAACAAAATATAATTGAAGGAGAAGAAAAAATTTTGGTTTTGAGTTCAAGTATATTCGCAGACATAGAGAAAAGATTAATGCCATTTAAAGTTAAAGCAGAATATAAAGAATCCTATGAATTCAAAGATGCACCGATTTACTACAAAGATATTTTTAATGAATTGAGAACAAAAAAACAGATTTACGAAATATTTATTTTGGAAATAAACAAAATGAGTTCCGGGGAACTGAATGATATCTGGCAACTGTGTTTTGAGCCCGGGGTCACAATTATAAAAAAATAGTCATTTGCCTATACAGAATTCCTCAAATATTTTATTGATGATATCTTCGCGCAAAACTCGACCAGTAAGTTCGCCGATTATCTCAAGAGCAGAGTGTAACTCAAATGCAATCGTTTCGGGGGTATGATTTTCTCTAATATTATTAAGAGTATGGTAGAGATTCTTAAGACTTTCGATTTGCCGTTGTCTGAAAATTAATGAGTCTTCTTTAATAGCATCGGAAAAAAGATGTTCTCTAATAACTTTCTTTAGCAGATCAATATTTTCGCCATTTTTCGCGGATATTTTAATTGCATCTGATAATATTTCGCTTTCTTTTAATTTAAGATTCAAATCAATTTTGTTAATGATAAAAATGCTTTTTAAGTCTTTTGTGAGATTGAAAAGGAAGGTATCCTGTTCATTCATCGCTTCGGAACCATCAAAAACAAGCAAGATTAAATCCGCATTTTTTAAAATCTCTTCGCTTCTTTTACTTGCAATGCCATCCACTCCATTCGCATAATTAAAAATTCCAGCAGTATCTATCAATCTTAGCAAAATTCCTTCTATTTCTAATTTTTCTTCAATAAAATCTCTGGTTGTTCCGGGTGTTTCATGAACGATAGCACGCTCAAAGCCTAAAAGTTTATTGAAAAGAGTTGATTTACCAACATTGGGCCTGCCGGCAATAACGACTGAATATCCTTGCTTTATTTTTACACCCTGCTCAGCATTTTTTAACAAAATCTCAATTTGATTTAGTATTTTATCAATTTCATTTTTAATTGCACTTATATCTATCTCTGTTTCTTCTTCATCAGAGAAATCAATGCTTGCTTCAACTACCGTCAGCAATCCAATGATTTTTTCTTTTATCGCCATAAAGAAATCGGATAATTTCCCTTCAAGTTGATATATCGCAGCCTTTCTTATTACATCACATGTCGCATAAATTGTGTCAAGAACTGCCTCGGCCTGTATTAAATCAATCTTATTATTAAGAAATGCCCTTTTGGTAAATTCACCGGGCAGGGCAAGTCTTGCGCCGAGATTTATTAAAGTGTTTATTATTCTATCCACAATTAAGGGATTGCCATGGCAGGATATTTCTACTACATTTTCTCCAGTATATGAGTTGGGTGCGAAAAAAATACTTGTTAAAACATAGTCAATCGTTTCGTTAACATGCGGGTCCACTATTTTCCCATAATATATATGGCCCGATTGAAAAATTGAAATCTCCTGATTGCAAACAAAGATTTTTTTTAAAAAGTTAATAGCATTGTCACCACTGATCCGAATTACCGCAATACTTGAATAACCAACCGGAGTAGCACAAGCAACAATTGTATCATTCACATCTTTACTCTCTTTTTTCTTCTTTATTTTCTCCAGCCGGTGCTATTATTAAAGTTCGGTTCCCACCACGACCGATCGTATAAAGTTTTACACCTTTCAATTCATTTATCTTACTGGTAACTATCTTCTCCTCACGGGGTGTCAACGGATCAAGTGCCATTTCTCGGCCGGTTTGGAGAACAATACGCGCAATCGCCTCGGTTTTTTTTCTTAAAAAATTAGTTCGACGCTGGCGATAACCATTCACATCTATGAGTAACTTTATATTGGAATAAAATCTTTTCACAAGTCGAGAAATTATGTATTGTAAAGCCCAGAGATGTTCACCGTTTTTACCTATGAGTAGTGAATCATTATGTTTAGTCTTGATGTTTACGGTGTAGCCTTGTTCATCCTTGTTCACAAAAACTCCCACCTTGAATCCCATACTGGATAATACATAATTTGTGAGAATTTGAAGATATTGCCGAGGCTCTTTTATTGTTATTTTGACCTTGGTTTCTGTTTCATTTTGTGAAAGAATTTCATAGGTTACCTCATCCAGGGTAACCCCTAATGTTTTTATTCCCTGAGCGAGCGCATCATTCAGGTCTTTTCCGGTAGCCTCAATCATTTTCATTGTGCCTCCTCTTTTTTTAAAAAATTAACGAAAAAATTTTTTCTTTATAAGTAAATTTTCTAAAATTGAGAGAATATTATAGGTAAACCAATATAATTGCAATCCTGAAGGAAAATTCAGAAATACAAATATCATTACCAGCGGCATCGTAATCACCATAAATCGCTGGCGAGGATCAATTGTTGTCATTAAAGATTGAATAAGCATCAACACACCCATTGCAATGGGCAGAATATAATAAGGATCTTTAAGCGATAAATCAACAATCCAGAGTATAAACGGAGCGCGACGAAATTCTATGCCAGTCGAGAGAACTTGATAAAGGGCAATGAATACCGGAAATTGAATTAGTAGTGGCAGACAACCTGAAAACGGATTAACCTTATAAACTTTATAAAGATGCATCAATTCCCTATTCAAAGCCTGGGGGTCATTTTTATATTTTTCCTGGATCTTTTTCAACTCGGGCTGAAGTAGTTGCATTCGTTGTTGCGAAATCAGCATCTGGCGGGAAAGCGGAAAGAATATTATTTTAAACAAAAGTGCAAAAACCATTATTGCAAAGCCATAATTTTTCAAAAATGAATAAAATAAATTTAGAATAAAAATAATTACCCGTTCAATAGGTCCCCATATACCACCACTGGCGATCTGTTCATAACCTTTTTTATATCCCGCCAGGGTGCCGAGTTTGATTGGTAATAATAATACAGAAATAGTGAATGATGTATCCGCATAAATTTCAAGCCCATAGCGATTAGTATTCCCGGACATTGCGCAACCGAAATAAGCAATATCTATCTTCTCGCCGACAAACTCAGATAGTTTATAAAATGTCGTATTCCCAAGATTTTCAATGTTATTAATTATGAGCGCAAAATATTTTGTTCTCAAAGCGAGCCATTTCCAATCGCCTCTAAATATAAGTTGATCTTTAATTTCTTTTGTTATATTAACAAATTTTTCACCTTTGATATATACATTGAAATGACGTAGGTCATCACCGTGATTCTTTTTTTCGGTTACATTTAAGCCGGATTTCAAACTAAGCACCTGTTCTATTGCCTCGGGATAATTGCTTTTAAGAGTAAAGCCATAATCTTCATTAAAATAATAAACCTTATAAAATGGTTTATCTTTTATAGTAGTAAAGAAAACAAGCGAATCGCCATCAAGAAAATATCTGAAATCAATCAGGGAATCCGCTATCTTTGTTGAAAATAGCACTCCCCCTTCTTTAACAATCTCAGCATCATATTTCTTTAAATAAAAACTTTTAATGCCTGCGCCCGTAGAAGAAAACACTAAACGATAATTGGCACGATCAACCAAAATTGTATCCTTAGAAAAACTTTCGTCAGCAATTGGAAGCGTTGTCTTCACTGTATCAGCTAATTTACTATCTTTTTTATCTGCAACCTTCGTGGTTGTAGGTTTGGCAAGAAAACTCCAGATTAACAGAATTATTATAATCAATAAAAATGCCGTAAGTGTCCTTTTCTGATCATTATCCATATTTCTTTTCCTTTTTTGATAATACTACTGGGTCATAACCGCCCGGACAGAATGGATTACAGCGTAAAATACGATAAATACTCATCAGGCTGCCTTTAATTAATCCGTATCTGACCAATGCTTCAATTGCATAATTTGAACAAGTAGGTGTGAATCGGCAGGTATTGGGCAATAAAAGACCAAATGTTTTTTGATAGCATACAATCAAATAAATAAAAAATTTTACAAAAAAAGATGGGCTGTTGTAATAGTTAGAGCCGCCCATCAGCACGCTCCTTTTTAAATGCTCGGAAAGCATTCAAAACTTCCGCGGCATCAAGTAATCCCTTTGCATAAAAAATTACCTTAAACCCCATAAATATCTCCTTGTTCATTCGATATGCCTCCCTTATTATTCTTTTAACCCGGTTCCGTTTCACCGCACCTTTCAGTTTAGCGGAGGCAAAAAAACCAACCTTAGACGAGAGGTCGGGTTTATAAATTATAACTAAATTCTTAAAGTTAAATCGCTTGCCCGTCAAAAATAAATCATCTATTTCATTTTTTTTACAGATAATCGATTTTTTATCAATTCCAAAATTAACTTTCTCAGACAAAGCACTTTTTAAACAACCAGAAGTTTCCGACCCTTTTTTCTTCTTCGGCTCAAAACTTTTCTTCCAGTTTTTGTTTTCATCCGAGCTCTAAAACCATGAGTCTTTTTTCTTTTTCTTCTGCTTGGTTGATATGTTCTCTTCATAAAATATTATACTTAAAATTAATAAAAAGTCAAGACATCGATTTAAATCAAAAATAATCTTACCGAAAGTGGGTTATTTAATCAAAATAGAATATCTTACCCAA
>CBFGJP010000121.1:0-4917 GCA_965649105.1 Caldifarciminota bacterium | reverse complement strand
GGAGAATACTATTTTAAGGATAAGAGGGTTTCAGATTATTCTGATGTGGAGCTGGCAAAGATTAGAAATCAATTTGTTGGATTTGTCTTTCAAAACTTTAATCTATTAACCCGGATCACTGCCCTTGAAAATGTAGCACTACCTCTGATATATGCAGATGTAAGCAAAAGAATTAGAATGGAACAGGCAAAAGAGATGTTAATTAAAGTTGGACTTGCCGAAAGGATGAAGCACAGACCAAATGAATTATCCGGTGGTGAATGTCAGCGCGTAGCGATTGCCCGGGCATTGATAAACAACCCAAAGATAATCTTTGCCGATGAGCCAACCGGAAATCTTGATACAAAGACGGGAGAAGAGATTATGGAAATATTTGATAGATTGCATAGTGAGGGACATACAGTAGTCCTTGTAACCCATGATCCTAATATTGCTCAGCATGCAAAAAGGGTATTAAAACTTATAGATGGAAGGATTGTGGATGGTGACTGAGGACAGGCGTAAACCTTTGACTTTTACTTGACACTACATTCCATTAGTCATTCGTTATACAGTCCTTATTCTTTTGATGGTTTTATCTTAAATAGTTAGAATGTAATATACTAATAAAAAAAAGGTTTTAATTAGACTCTCTGGTAGGGTAACGGATTTCGGCAATTGAGGGCGCTATAAAACAAAGAGGGCATTAAGGCAATATAGGGCAAAGAGGAGTTCAAAAGTCAACACTTTTTCAGCAGGCAAAAAAATGTTGATTTTTGCATTAGAGTATACCTTCTTTCCGCCTGTAGCATGATTCTCCATCTGTTCTACTATTCTAACATTCTAACATGTTAGAATGTTAGAACGGAAGGTTTTACCCATTTTAACCCCTGTTTACCCCTATTCATCCTTCTTTACCCCTTCTTACACTTGAGTCTTGAAGTTATCCACATTAAAACCTTTCTTCTAAAAATTTTTGAAAATATACTACAAAAATTTACTACAAATTTAAAAGTCAAAATCGTGCAAACCCTTGGAAAATCGGCATTTGAGGGCATTGCACTTTCCTCCTGACAAAAATCTTTTTAGGATATAATGGTATACTTTTAATGGGTATTCATAGCGACTACCTACCTACCTACCGTAACTCTGCGCGGATTTTCACCAACTCTGATATGCCTTTTTCGGCATTTTATGCCGGGAGAACTTTTTTCCAACAGGCACAATCCTATGAAACCAGATAAACCAGAAAGACCAAACAGACTAAAAAGACGGGATAGACCAGAAAGGCGAAATCTTCCTGGAGTAGGGACTTCAGTCCCGTATAGTAGTGGTACGGTTTATCAAACAATGAAACCAGATAAACTAAAAAGAACAGATAAACGAGACAGACCAAGAGCGGTCTTGAAATGAATAAAAATTACTATAGAATTGGGAGAGAAAAATGAAAGAATATAGATCCGCAAAAATCTTCTCTCCCTCCAAGATTCCGCAAAATGCGGAATGAAAGGGGGTGAAGAAAAGATGAAGATAGAAAGCAATGGAACTGCGATATGGTTAATTGCTATCGGCATGCCAATACAGATATGCCATGAGGACATGCCGGGATGTAATAAGCGAACCCACCGTTGTCCGTCGGAATAGTAGCGATTCATCGTGACATAATCAACTGGGGGGAATTTCCAATTCCCCCCAATAATTATTTTGTAATGCAAGGGGATAATATGGAATATAAGGAATCAAAATATAATGTGTGGATAGAACAATATCCAGATAGAAATTCCTTTTTGGTCTTCAATATATTACAGAGGAGTTTGTTAAAATTACCAAGTAGTATAGTAGAAAAAATTCAGCATAATGAAATATATAATATTCCACCGGACATATTGACTGTGTTACTTCAACTGAATATACTAATTGAGAAAGAAGTGGATGAAATGAAGGTATTTAGGTACTGGTTTGAACGTTATCGGTTACAAGGAAAAACTATTGGTTTTACCTTTTTGCCTACTTACAATTGTAATTGTAAGTGCATTTATTGCTATGAGGATGGTGTTAGAAAAGATATGAATATGAGAGAATATGCATCTGATGAACAAATAAAAAATCTGATAACATTTGTCGATACTTTAGTTAAGCTCTCAAACGCCAATACCTTAGACTTTTGTTTTCACGGTGGAGAACCTTTATTATATCCTGACATCGTAGATAAAGTTGGAGGTGCAATTAATAAAATCGCTGAAACAAATAAATTAGAAAAAATATTTTCAATAGTTACTAATGGGACACTATTAAATGATGCAGCGTTATCTATTTTAAAGAAAAATTCTATTAATAGAATCTTATGTACAATTGATGGCATAGCCGCGATTCATAACTCAAGAAGACCATTTCTGACTGGTAGAGAAACTTTTAAATTAACTTTCAACAATGTTAAAAAATCGCTGGATAAAGGATTTACAGTCGTGCTTAACACTAATATAGACCGCCTAAATTATTATGCCATACCTGTCTTTTTGGATTTTTTAGTCAAAGAACAAATGGGGAACTATAAAAATTTTAGGTTAATATTTAGCATTATAAAACAAGGACCTCACGCGCATAATCCAGAGTATTTTAATAATCATCAATTTCAAGAAGGAGAAGAGGAGGCTGATGTTTTATTGAACTCTTATCGTGAGGCATTGATGAGAAATTTGAGAATAGTTGATCCGATTAGCGGCGGATTCTGCACATTCCGTATAAGTGATAATTTCATTATTGATTACCATGGTGAAATTTACAAATGTATCGCACTTTCAGGAAATAAAGAGGCATATCTCGGGAATATACAGAATCCGCTAAGTTCCATTTACCGCCGTCTCTCACAGTATTTATATCCCATTCCTTGGAGTTCAAATGAAGATTGTCAAAGTTGTAAATTCCTACCTTTATGTTTAGGTGGATGCGCCCAACAATCATTACTAAAGTATGGCAGTCAGTTTATATTAATGTGTTCTCGTTCATTCTTACAAAGATACATTCCAGAGGCAGTAAAGATTAAACACACTTTTGCTGAATTGTTTCCAGAAGAAATAAGTGCCTCTCTATCCAATTTAAAAGAACTGTTAAGATTGTGAATTCTATAATAGAAATTGCCAATCTTACGAAAATTTATACAATCCATAAGAGAAATTCGGGATTGACAAATGCAATAAAAGATTTTCTTTTTAGAAAATATGAATTTGTTAAGGCCCTCGATAATATTACTTTCAATGTAAGAGAGGGAGAAATAGTAGGATACATCGGTCCAAACGGCGCCGGAAAGACGACAACGCTGAAAATACTCTCTGGCATTTTGTATCCCACGGAGGGGATTGTCAGAGTTATAGGCTTTGTTCCTCAAAAACGACAAAAAGAGTTTCTTGCAAATATTACATTTATAATGGGGCAAAAGGGACAACTTTGGTGGGATATTCCGGCTATAGAAACTTTCCTACTCAATAAGGAAATTTACAGGATTCCAACAGCTGATTTCCGTAATCGGTTGGAAGAATTAGTCGAAATGTTTAAAGTTAAAGACCTAATTTATATTCCTGTGAGGAAACTTTCTTTGGGAGAACGTATGAAAATGGAGATTATTGCGAGCCTGTTGCATGCGCCAAAAGTATTGTTTCTTGATGAACCGACAATCGGCCTTGACCTTATTTCTCAAGATTCGATAAGAAATTTTTTGATGGAATATAACAGAAAATATAAAGCGACTATTCTTTTGACAAGCCATTATATAAAAGATATTGAAAGCATGTGCAATCGAATCATCATTCTGCACCAAGGTAAAATTATTTTTGATGGCGATAAAAGAGAAATCATAAATAGATTTTTAGAAGAAAGAATTGTCAAAATTCGTTTTGAACATTGCCCGTTATTAAGTAACGCCAATTTAGAGAATTTACTATCACACAATGAAAGAGAATATAAATTCAAAGTGCCCACAAGGGCCATTAAAGGTCTTATTAAACAATTATCAAAATACGGTGAAATTGAAGAAGTATTGGTTGAAGAAATGAACTTAGAAGATGCAATAAAAATGGTATTCAAAAATGAAAAAATATCTCAGGATTATAATTAATGTGATAAAAGAGAGCGCTGAGTATAGAATAAATCATCTTATGAGTATTTTGGTTATAGCACTACCGCTCATTTTCGCAGTACTTCTTTGGAATGCAGTATTCTATGAAATTGGTAGCATTGCTGGCTATACCAAGGTAAAAATAATATCCTATTATATTTTATCGGTTCTGATTATGGATTTAACCTACGTGGGAGTCAATTATGAAATAGCCGAGGATATAAGATGCGGAAAACTTTCACAATATTTAATCAGACCGTTAAGCTATTTGGGCCACTCTTTTGCTATCAAGATTGGTTCTAATGTTCCCTATTTCGCTATTTCGTCCATAGTGATATGTTTATATACTGTGTTGGCTTTGAAGACATTTTACATACAAACTAATTTTATAAACATCTTGTTATTCATTATAGCGTTATTTTTCGCCTTCATTTTGAGTTTTATGTTTACATTTATAATAAGTCTTTTTACATTCTGGTTTGAAGAGATTAGCGCAATTCAGTCTTTGTGTGATGTTGTTGTTTATATTCTATCCGGGGCGCTTTTACCACTCAGATTTTTCTCTTTACAGATACAGAATATCTTTGCTTTCTTGCCATTCAAATATCTATTAAATTTCCCGATTGAAATTTATCTCGGCAATATCTGCATTAATAGAATTTTTCAAGGGCTGATCATTCAAATACTTTGGATAGTAATCTTTTATACTACATACATAAATATATGGAAAAAAGGGTTAAAACGATATCAATCCTATGGTGGCTAAATGAGTAGATATTTCGCTTTATGGCGATGTTTTGTGAATAACTGTGTAATTAGGGAGATAG
>CBFGJP010000120.1:0-5095 GCA_965649105.1 Caldifarciminota bacterium | reverse complement strand
ATCATCACCCCATTTGGAAATTATAACCCACGCACCTTCCGGTTGCGTCAATATGAATATCGTGATGTCCAATATGATTTTGCAGTTCCTGATACCCATCCGCTTAAAGAAGATTCATTTCTGGTTATAAATACTTTCCCGACTCCTGATGATACTACATTATTTACCAACTGGATTGTTGACCGGGTCAGTTTTGGTTTGCCGGAAAGATTATTTATAAAGTTTCCTGTGGGTGATTCTTTTAATTTAATTCTGGTGAATAATACTGCAGATACAATGCGCCAGGTGAGGCTTGGTTATGGATTCACCCAGGGGCATGGTAGGATGGAGTGGGAACCCAAGTCATTTTCTTTAAATCCCTTTGAGAAAAAGGAGTTGCCGATATATGTAGATATTAGCGACACCTGTGGAATTATCAGGATAATTGCCACGAGTGATGGAGATACAGTTGGGAGTATCACACGACCGGTTAAACGGGCAATGCGACCAACACCCGGAGATTTATTTTGTGATGATTTTAACTCTGGTAAGATGAGTGAACAATGGCATTTATGGGAGCCCTCTGCAGCCTGGTCGGTTGAGGACAGCAGTGCCAAAGGGAGTGGTAATTATTCGCGCCACTTTGCTACGATTGGGGCCGGCAATACAAATTGGATAAACTACTGCTTTCAGATGAATACCAAACTTGAGGGAAGCACCAATCCTTATATTCAGTATCTTAAGTCCTACCTTTATTTTCGGGTTCAAAGTGATAATGCTGATACGATGTATTACCGATTTGGGATAAAAGATGATGATCGTGCGCTTGTTCTTTTTAGGCGCAATGGGATGTATAACTGGACAAGGCTTGGTGATTATGGATTCCAAGCCCAGAAAGAGGGCTGGTATAATCTTGCAGTTAAGGTTCAAGGGAATAATATGCGCTGTTACTTTAATGGTGAAGAGGTAATTAATAAAAACGACACAAAATATCCAAGGGGCGGTATTGGTATTGGCACTAATGAAGACTGGATGACCAATTACTATGACGATATTGTAGTTCGTCCTTTGGTCTGGCCTGATACCCTCTTTGCTGATAACTTTAATAATGGGCAGATGTCTCCTTTATGGGTTAGACATCTTGGAGACTGGAATGTGCCGCAAGATTCTGGATTTGTCCGGGCAAGTGGTAGTAACCATTTTGCTACGGTGGCTGAAGGTTGTGACTGGACAAACTTCAAATTTTATGTTAAAATAAGGATAAAGGGAAGCGAATTAGTGCCTTCTTCAAGGGGATATATGTTCTTCAGGGTTCAGGATACACTAAATTACTATCGTTTTGGAATCTATAACGGCACCGGGCTTGAACTTCACAAAAGGGAAAATGGAGAGTGGACAACTCTTGGCGCATACTCCTTTAACCCTCTTAAAGATATCTGGTATAGCCTTAAGATAGAAATACAGGGTGCCCAGATTAAGTGTTTTTTGAATGATACTTTACGGATTCAATATACTGATAACGCCAATCCATTTATCAATGGTGGAATCGGGATTGGTGTTTTTGAAGAGGAAGAAATAGTAGTTGACTACGATGATGTGCTGGTTAAGCGATAATAGTAAGTCTTTATCCTTAATGTGGGAATTTGGAAATTCCGAAAAACCCGCGATAAAAAGTGGGGTGAAGGAGGTTTGAATGTCTACTCAACATAAAGGAAGGGTCTTACAGGTGATGGGACCTGTCATAGATGTTGAATTTACTGAGAAGTTGCCCGAGATTTATGGGGCTTTAAAGTTATCATTAAAAGATGGAGATTTCATCCTTGAGGTCCAGCAGCACCTTGGCTATAATGTAGTAAGGACGATTGCAATGGGGCCAACAGATGGTGTTGCACGGGGTATGGAGGTAATTGATTTAGGCGAGCCGATTACTGTTCCAGTTGGTCCCGAGACATTGGGAAGGTTATTTAATGTCCTTGGTGAACCGATTGATGGAAAAGGACCGGTTAACGGAAAACTGCGCAGACCGGTCCATTGCAAACCACCGGCATTCAAGGAACAATCAACAAAGGTGGAAATTCTTGAAACAGGCATAAAGGTCATAGATTTGATTGCACCAATTATGAAGGGTGGAAAGGTTGGACTATTCGGCGGCGCAGGTGTAGGAAAGACAGTCGTGGTTATGGAACTCATTAGAAATATTGCTATTGAACATGGCGGTGTCTCAGTATTTGCCGGGATTGGAGAAAGGACACGCGAGGGAAATGACCTATACCTTGAGATGAACCGCTCCGGCGTAATAAACAAAACAGTCTTAGTCTTCGGTCAGATGAATGAACCTCCTGGTGTAAGGGCAAGGGTTGGTTTAACTGCCTTGTCAATGGCAGAATATTTTCGCGATGATGAGCATAAAGATGTATTACTTTTCATTGATAATATCTATCGTTTCACAATGGCTGGCTCAGAAGTTTCAGCACTTTTAGGCAGGATTCCTTCTGCAGTTGGCTATCAACCAACACTTGCTACAGAAATGGGTGAATTACAGGAACGTATTACTTCAACGAAGCATGGCTCCATCACTTCGGTTCAGGCAGTGTATGTCCCTGCTGATGATTTGACCGATCCAGCACCCGCAACGACATTCGGACACCTTGATTCAACGATTGTATTATCAAGACCAATTGCAGAGTTAGGCATATATCCGGCAGTTGACCCGCTTGATTCTACTTCCACAATCCTTGATCCGAGATTTGTTGGTGAAGAACATTATAATGTAGCAAGGGGTGTGCAGAGAGTATTGCAGAGATATAAGGATTTGCAGGATGTGATTGCAATCTTAGGATTTGAAGAACTTTCTGAAGAAGATAAACTGACCGTAACCAGGGCAAGAAAGATTCAGAAATTTTTATCCCAGCCGTTCTTCGTTGCTGAGACCTTTACCGGCAGGCCTGGTCAATATGTACCACTGAAAGAGACGATAAAGGCATTCAGGGCAATTCTTGAGGGTGCGTGTGATGATATGCCAGAACAGAATCTATATATGTGCGGTGGCTTGAGTATTTAGAAAATGAAGTTCCGTTTAGAAATCGTTACACCTGAGCGTCTTGTCTATTCAGAGGATGTGGATGTGCTCACTGTGCCCACAGTCCAGGGTGAGATAAGTATCCTTGCCAAACATGTGCCTCTGGTCTCTATCATCAGCCCGGGTGAGATAAAGATAAAAAAAGATGGTGAGACTGAATTTATGGCAATCACCGGCGGGTTTGTCCAGGTCCTACCCCATAATGTGATAATCCTTGCTGATGCGGCGGAACGTGCCGAGGAGATTGATTTGGACAGGGCGATGAAGGCAAGGGAGAGGGCACAGAAGTTGATGGAAGAGAAAAGGGGAGACAAGATTTCCCATGCCGAGGCAATGGCAGCATTCCAGCGGGCACTGGTGAGGATAAAGGTAGGACAGAGGAAGAGAAAGAAATAGACATACACCGTGCCCAGATTTGTTAATTAGAAGTAATCAAAAGTTCAATCATTATATAAGAAAGGCTTCCAAGCCAAAGAAGGTACTTTATGAAAACTTTTGAAGTTGTTTTAACAAAATCTTATATTGTTAGAATAAAGGCGGAGGATGAAAGCAAAGTAAAAGAGATCGCCGAGTTTTTTACAGGTGATATTAAAGATATCTCATCCGCAGATGATAGAAAAAAGTTCAGGTTTGAGATAGAGGACATTGATTGTAAAATAAATGAGGCTTTTGACATTCAAGAATTATCATAATAAAACACAAGTATTTTCTACTGATTGGAAGGATATTCCTAAAAATTTTTGAACAGAAAAGTAACAAGGGCTATCCAGGGAAGCAGAAAAAATAAAATGAGTGCAAGCATATTAGGATAAAGTGATTTTTATTAAAAGGGAAGATATATGTCAGGAAATATTGATATGATTATAAAAGAACTCAAAGAAATTCCATCTGTATACAGGGGTGCGCCATTCTGGTCATGGAATGGTAACCTTCAATCAGAAGAATTGAGGCACCAGATTAGAATTTTAAAAAAGATGGGCTTTGGTGGATTTTTTATGCATTCACGCGTTGGGCTGGAGACTGAATATCTTTCAAAGGATTGGTTTGAATGCATAAATCTATGCGCTGAAGAAGCAAGAAAGTTGAAGATGCTTGCCTATCTTTATGATGAAGACAGATGGCCCTCGGGCGCAGCAGGGGGGCTTGTTACCAAAAATAAGAAATACAGAATGAGGCATCTGTGTATGGAGATTGTTGATGACTTTAAAAAGGTTAAAAATACAAAAAATATTGTTGGAATCTTTGAGGCTGAATTTGAAGGTGACAAGATAAAAAGTTATCGGAAGGCAAAAAGATTAGAAAAGACACGGAAACAAATAAAGTATCTTATTTTCACTGTGAGAATTCAAAAAGAAAGCCCCTGGTATAATGGATATACATATCTTGACACAATGAATCATCAGGCAGTCAGGGAATTTATTAAAATTACCTACCAGGGATATAAGAATTTTTGTGGAAAATATTTTAATGATGTGATACCCGGGATTTTTACTGATGAACCAAATTATGGTAATACCTTTTTTGTTTATCAGAATGAACCTGAGACACTCATCGCAATACCCTGGACCGAAAGACTGCCTTCTGTGTTCAGAAAAAGATACGGCTATAATATTACAAATCATCTTCCCGAAATCTATTTTGACATTGCGGGGCAGGAAGTTTCAAGGGCAAGGTACCATTATCATGATTGTATCACCCATCTCTTTGTTAATGCCTTTGCAAGGCAGATTGGGAGATGGTGCGAGAAGAATAAAATTTTGTTTACCGGCCATGTGCTTTCAGAGGAGACACTTGCCTCCCAGACAAATGTGGTGGGAAGTTGTATGCGGTTTTATGAGTATATGCAGGCGCCGGGAATGGACCTCCTCACCGAGCACCGAAGAGAATTCAATACCGCAAAACAGGTCAGTTCTGTTGCAAGACAATTTAAAAGAAAGTGGCGTCTGACCGAAACATATGGATGTACCGGGTGGGACTTTCCTTTTTCAGGGCATAAGGCACTTGGTGACTGGCAGGTTGCCTTAGGCATAAACCTGA
>CBFGJP010000119.1:0-5257 GCA_965649105.1 Caldifarciminota bacterium | reverse complement strand
TTTCGCGAAATGGCTATTATTGCAACCGCCATAACTACTTTTACATGATCAACAGTTTCGTGCGCATAAGTTTTCATAATTGTATCAAGGAGTTCAATGCCAATAACAACGAGCATAAATAGACCAAAAAGTTCAAGCAACTCATTGATGTCAAGCAAAAATAATGGGGGAGTAACTATGTCAAGTATGACTGTATATCCTAATTCAACTACCGCAAGTAACAAAACTATAGCCAGCATTATGGCAAGAACATTGATCGTCATGCTTTTAAATCGTTTAAGAATTTCAAACACGATTCCCCCTTTTTCAAAACCTTAATTGCATGATTTCTCGTACCTTATTTCGGTGTAATAGTCTCAAAAGGTTTTCTATATCCATTTCTTAACAATATCTCTTTAATTAAATTTGATTGTCTGAACATCATCTCAAATCTCTGTTGGGTAGTGAGCGATAATTGAAAATACAGTTCAAACTGCGATTCTTTTTTCTGATTGGGTCTCTTTAACTTCAATATCCAGACCTTTTTCTTTCTCTGCTTTGCCATCAAAATAATTATACTCTAAAACGGGCTTTAATCAAGAGAGTTGAAAAACGCTGTCTCGTCCAACTGTAGTTGGACGAGACAGCATATTCGTCCAGAACCTGTCCCGAATTCATTTCGAGATAAATCTGGATCCTACATTTTGCATCCACTCAAGATTTTCAAACTGACAACGCCTCTTTTACCTCTTTCTGAAATCCCTGTTTATCAAGGACAAAAGCGCTAATGAGTCTTCCATTCACAATACAATCACCATAACCCACATTACGCTTTTCTGCAATCTCATGCTCTTTTAAGATATCAATGTAGTAAATCGGAATTTTATCATTGACTTCTCTTATATATTTCTCCATCCTCTTTAGGAAAGAAGGAAATGCAACAGGACATTTATTGGGTCCGCAGAATATCAAGACTTTGCCTTTATCTTCAGGTTGTGGTGCATATTGAGGTAATTCTTTTTGAATAAACTGGTAAACAAAACCTTCCTGTAGAGGATAATACAAAAGACTCTGAATTTCACCAACCGGTTTAAACCCATATTTTACGAAGAACTCCCGTGCTGATAATTGCCCTTCTGAATGCCCTGGAAATGTGCTGACAACGAGCGCCTTAGCAGGCTCATCTCCAAACCATTTCAATGGCTTTTTCATATCTTCTATCAATCTAAATAGCAGACTTTTACCAATACCTTTTTGCCAGTGTTTTTTATCTTGGACATATATACAATAAATCCAAATGACATTTTCTTCAGGAATAGGTCTATACTGAATCATTCCTGCGGGTGTGCCGTCAATATACCCAACTTTAGCGATTGAACCCCATTTCTGTAGCATATCAAGTGCCCACACTTTCTTTTCTACAACACCCTTCTGCCAGTCTGGGTCCTCTCTCTTATCCTGCGGAACACAGACTAGACAGAGGTCAAGGATATTTTCTAAACTTATATCTCTAACAATCATTTCTGTCATTCTATCTCCTGTGCACAGATTTAATAAAATTCATCTGTATTTTAACATTCACCAATGCACCAACTTTCATAAAGACGCTATTATCTAATCTCATAAAATTATGTTGTTAAACACCAATACCACAATGGCAAAAATTTTATGTCTTTACCGTCTTTCTTTTCTTCACCCTGAAAATCTTCAGTAATAACTATTCCCTGTCTAATTTTCAATTCATCCATCGCCCTGAAAAGTGATTTGATTTCTCTTTTTTTAACTTTTTGTTCCTCTAAGTTCCAACACACTTGAATAAGTTCTTTTAATTCATTCTTTCCTTTGACGACAAAATCAACCTCCCGATGTTGCGGGTCCTTCCAATAATAAACTTCCAAATCTGGATTCATAATCATTTTTTTCTTGAGTTCCAAAAAAATTACATTTTCAAAAGACCTACCCAAATTTTCACTTAACCTAAAACCCACGGCATTTGCCAGGCCAGTATCTATACAATAGACCTTCTTTGGACTTTTTTGTTGTTCTTTTACTTTATATGAAAATCTATTAAGGAAAAACAGTATATATACATCTTCAAAATATCGTGAAAATTTTTCTATTGTATCAGCAGATAGTCCGATGAAATTCTCTATAGAATTATAGGTAATTAGATTAGCAATATTTGTCAGGTAAAATTTTGCTAAATTTTTTATTCGGTCATTTTTGCGGACATTATATCTCTTTATTAAATCTTTATTTATGATATCGTCATAATAACTCAGTAAAATCTCTTTTTTTGAATTACTTAATACTACTTCTGGAAATGAACCAAACTCAAGATATTTTCTTAATAAACTTCTTATAATAGTCTGGTGCGTGGTTATGTCAAAATTGCTTTTAATTTGAATATTATTAAAAAACAAAAACTCCTTAAAAGAAAGTGGATACACAGTTAAATCAAGGTGTATCCCTGTTAACAAAGTTGATAATTCTCTACTTAAAAGTTTGGCATTTGAACCAGATATAATAATTTTTGCTTTTTTTAGTTCTTTCATCGTTCTCACCCACTTCTCCCAGTTTTCAACCTCCTGAACTTCATCAAGAAAAATATATGGTTTTTGTTTTGGACTCAAAAATTCTAAATATGTTTCATAAATCCGTTGCAAGAGGTTCGCATCAAGTCGGGGAAATCTCGGGTCTTCAAGGTTTATAATTAAAATTTCGTTCTTGGCAATGCCTCTATTTATCAATTTTTTCGCAATCTGCCTCATAATATAGGACTTGCCGCTCCGGCGTGCGCCCATTATTACGATAACCTGGTCGGTCTTTAAATAATCCAATAATCGATTCGTATAAAAACTTCTATCAATGCCAGAATCCAGGTCCTTATTCCAGATATTCCAGTCATCAAGAATATTTATAATGCTATTTTTGTCCATTATTTTTGCTCCTATTCGGTAAAATTCATAAATTTTACCGAATAATTATATAAATTTTTGCCAGGATGTCAATGTTTATGATGGAAAATAATTTACAAATATATGTGAAAACCGTTCACTTACAATAAACAATCAAATACCGCTTATAATTTATGCTTCTCGTAGTCAACCACCACATACTTTTTACCTTTCTTGACTACCTTATATCGTTCTTTTTCCAGAAGTTTCTTTAGTTTTTTTCCGTACCAGGAATTTTTCATTCAACAGAGCAACAAAATTTAGTCCTATGTTTTTCCGCAAGTTTTTCACAGATTTCCTTGATGGTCATCAATTTACCTTCGGGTATTCTTTTCATAATCTCATCCACTTCCAGATGTGGGGCGAGAACAACCGAATCATCGGGTTTTGCTCCCCATTTTGCCAGCGCCTTACCACAGGGCATTTTGGGATTATATGCGATTACTTTAGGAAAACCCTTATTGCTTTCTAACTCCACAAACTAAAGCACCACCTTCACCCTCCACTCTCTCTGCTATAAAAGGTTTGCGCAATAAATCACACCGCTACAGACAAGATACTGAAAGAAGTTCAAAATGACAAACAATTTAATTGTTTCCTTTGAAGATTGAATGGGTTTTTTTCAGTTCCTTGATTATTTCTATCTTCTGAGGGCAGCGGTCTTCACATTGTCCGCATTCGGTGCATTTATCTGCCTTTCTTTCATCTTTGATGAAATTTTTGTACATCCATTTTGATTCGTCAAATGCATTATACATATAGGCATCATTAAATATCTCAAAGATAAATGAAATCGGAATTTCCTGTGGACAATCTGCGCAATAATTACAACCAGTGCAGTTGATTTTTATTCGTGATTTATAAAAATTTTTCGCTTCTTCATACAGTCTCAACTCTTCTTTTGTAAGTGTATTTCTATGCTCAAGCGACGCAAATGAAATGTTCTGCTTGACCTGTTCCATTGAACTCATCCCGCTGAGAACACAGGATACTTCAGGTCGATTATACAAATATCTAAAAGCAAATTCTGCAGGAGTTTGTTTGAATTTTGAGCGGGCAATGATATTCAATACTTCTTCAGGCACATTCCGTGCAAGTTTACCGCCACGAAGTGGCTCCATAATTATAATACCAAGCCCTTTACTATACGCATACTCAATTCCCTTCATACCTGCCTGAATATCATTATCAACATAATTTACATGAATTAAACAAAATGACCAGTGATACGCATTGATAATTTCTTTAAATAGCGGTAATTCGTCATGGAACGAGAAACCGGCGAAGCGTATTTTACCTTTTTTCAGGGCATCATCAAGAAATTTCAATATATCAAATATCTTAACGGTCTGCCAGGAATCTTTACTTAATCCGTGCAGGAGATACATATCTATTGTCTCGGTTCTCAATCGCGAAAGTTGCTCATTGAGGTATCTTTCAGAATCCCCTTTTTCTTTCACCAGATAAACCGGCAACTTCGTTGCCAGATGGATTTTCTTGCGATATTCTGGCGTTAATACATCACCTAAAAATAATTCACTCTTACCAGAATGATAACCGTAGGCAGTATCAAAAAGATTTATGCCATTATCAATTGCATAATAGAGCATTTTTGTGGCTTCTAATCTGTTTATTGATTTAAAATCATTTTCATCCAGCAATGGAAATCTCATACAACCAAAACCAAGTTGCGAGATTTTTATTTTAGTTTTTCCAAAATCGTGATATATCATTTTACAAATTCAAAATCATAATCCAGCCATTTAAGATTAATGCAAAACTGACCCAGAGGATGTATGGTATTAGCAAATAACCCGCAACAGGAGAAATTTTGAAGAAATAAATGATTGTAAACAAAATCGCAATCCACAACAAAATAATTTCAATGAATGCTGACAAGGGAGAACGTAATCCAAAAAATAGAAACGACCAAAGAACATTGAGCACAAGTTGAATCAGAAAAATAACAATAGCAATCTTTACAAACGGTTCGGACATCCCTTTATTCCATACCAAATAAAATGCAATCCCAATAAGAATAAACAGCACAGTCCAGACTGGGGCAAATAACCAGTTCGGTGGGCTGATTGGTGGTTTGTTTATCGTTCCGTACCAGGTGGAGACCGACTGTCTTGTCGTCAACGAACCGATAAAACCAACCCCAAGCGTCAAAACAATAGAAAAAATGAATTTAAGAATATTAAAGTTCTGAACAGGCATATTACCTCCTATGTTGAATTTGGATATAATTTAGTTATAATCATGGAACTAATGGCATTTAAAGATTGGAAACAGGGGGACGCCATAAGTCCTGGGCTACG
>CBFGJP010000118.1:0-5457 GCA_965649105.1 Caldifarciminota bacterium | reverse complement strand
AGAATTTAAGGTTTCGGCATTGGATTTAGTTGTTTCATATCGGTGGCGGATAATAATTGAGCAGGTTTTTCATCATATAAAATCTTTTGTTGATATTCGGCCGATTTATCATCATTTAGACAAGCGGGTTTGTGCCCATGTTTTAATTTGTGTTTTGGGGTATTTATTGAACAGGACCGTGGAATATTTACTGAGGAAGGCCGGGTTAGCTGATTTGACAGTTGCGGGGCTTTACGAGGAATTGGCTGGTTTTGATGCTTGTGAGATTGAGATAAAGGGTCTTGGTTTACGTGGCTATAAGATTACCGAAGTTACTCCAAGAATTCAGAGGATTGCAAAAATTCTATTAAGTGAAGATTTATTAAATGAAAAGGTTTTGGTAATTTAATCGCTGATTTTAAAAAAATTATTTCGTGTAGTGTAAACTACCAATTGCGCAAAGTGGCTTCAAATCTATCATTTTTAAGCAAGTGGCGAAAATGACTTGACAAACCTTTTATAGCAGGGGGAATTATTATCCATTTTAATTGCATTTTGTTATCCGATTGAATTTTGAGGTAATAAGAATTTTTGAAATTCCTATTACCTGCACATATTCTTTTTCAAATTTTCTACTCAGTCACTCCGGTAATTGCCAGAATGACGGATGGTATTTATAAGAGGTGCTACCTAAAATTTGTTTCTCCCCTGTGGTGCCCGCGGACACCCCAGGGGACAGAAAGGACGCTGTCGTTATCTTATCTTCACCACCCGCACAGGCGAGGTATTACCGTTATTCGTGTTAACAAAATACACACCCGCTGGCAAATCATAACCAATCCTATTAACCGGATATTTACCGACAATCCTGCCAGATGTGTTATACACGATTACCACTGGATTCTCATAACCAATAATCTGTGTGTATGTAGAGAATATATTCGGGGAAATTATAAGGAGTGTTTTTCCTTCTTTTCTTTGTTCCTCAACAGCCACAATAGAACTTTCAAACTTTAAGATAAATGCATCAGCATAATTTCCACCACCCGTTCCCTGGAAATAAGAACCACCCCCCGGGTTATAGGTTGGGAAATCAGTTGATTGTGTATATCCGGTGATAAAGGCATTCCCAGAACCGTCAGCGGCAATTGAATAGACCCCATCTTCTCTATTCCCTCCGTAATAGGTAGCCCAAAGCCGCACACCTGAGTTGCTGAATTCCAAAATAAATAAATCACCTAATCCTCCAGGTGTTCCCTGAAAATAGGCACCACCACCTGGGTTATAAGTTGGAAAATTAGTTGACTGCGTAAATCCGGTAACAAAGACATTACCAGACCTATCGGTGATGATTGAATGGCCTTCATCATTCGAATTTCCTCCATAATAGGTAGCCCATAGTCTCACACCTGAGTTGTTGAACTTCAAGATAAATGCATCACGTCCTCCAGCATTTGAACCCTGATAATAAGCACCACCAGGGTTGTATGTTGGGAAATTGGTTGAAAGAGTCCATCCTGTTACGAAAACCTGTCCCGAAATATCAGTTGTAATTGACAAAGCCTCATCGTTACTAACACTTCCACCGTAGTAGGTAGCCCATAATCTGCTCCCAGCGTTGTTGAACTTCAAAATAAATGCGTCAATATTTCCTGCATATGTTCCTTGATAATACGCACCGCCCCCCGGATCATATGTGGGGAAATCGGTTGAAAAGGTATATCCGGTTGCGAAGATATTCCCGGCACTATCGCAGGTGATTGAATAACCAAGATCATCACTATTTCCCCCGTAATAGGTAGCCCAAAGCCGTACGCCTGAGTTGTTGAACTTCAAGATAAATGCATCATAGTATCCCCCTCCAAGAGTATCTTGGTAATATACACCACCACCCGGATTGTAAGTGGGAAAATCTGTTGAACCAGTGTATCCAATGGCAAAGATATTACCAAGACCATCGGTGGTGGTTGAAACGATAATATCATCCATACTACTTCCCCCGTAATAGGTAGCCCAAAGCCGCACACCTGAGTTGTTGAACTTCAAGATAAATGCGTCCAAACCTCCTGCTAATGTTTCCTGAAAATAGGCATTACCACCTGGATTATAAGTAGGAAAGTCAGTTGAATTAGTATATCCAGTGACAAAAATATTCCCTGAACTATCGCAGGTAATTGAATATCCATCATCAAAAGAAATCCCTCCGTAATAGGTAGCCCAGAGCCGTACACCTGAATTGTTGAATTTTAAAATAAATGCATCAACTCCTCCGGCATTTGTTCCCTGAAAATAGGCATTACCACCTGGATTATAAGTAGGAAAATCAGTTGAACCAGTCCATCCGGTGACAAAGACATTTCCAGCACCATCGGTCGTAATTGACCGAGCCATATCAACCCCACTCCCCCCATAATAGGTAGCCCATAAAAGTGATAAAGGAGGGTCAATGATTAAAGGAGATTTTCCTGAGTAGCCTTGAACATTGAAACCAACCAAGCCATCTCTGTCTATTTTGTAAGAGACATCTACAATTTGCGAATCCTCGTATGCCACAATTTCACCATCCTCTATCCTGCCAAGCGGTGTTGAGAAAATAAGTTTTTTACCATCTTCTTTTATCTCATAATCTGCCCATTTTACTTTTATCTTTATCTTATTTATTTCAGCATTCGGTCTTACTTCAAATTGGTGATGCATCTCTCCATCTTCATATCTCCATACCCAGTCAATTCCGGGATAGACATCTCTAATTATTATCTCTCTATAGATCTTGACCCCAAGAATTCCATCGCGACAAACGGGAAGATAGTAATTCACATCTCCCGCTAAGGGCTCTTTATATTCTATTCTGCATTTTGAAATATTTGCGTTGACAAGTTCAAGGTCAATTCGGGCATATCTTATCTTCTGCGTTTTTTCTCCTATGTTTTGCATTTTGGAATCATTCCTTTGATAAAGAACATAACTAACCCCTTTTTTCGTTAAGAAAATGCCGTATCCACCAGGGCACCTTGCCCTGAAGAGAACATCTGAAACAGGTTTTCCTTCAAAATCAGTAACCTGTCCGATATTCTCCTCAAAGCCAATCTGATCTTTAAACCATACTTGCAAAGTTTCATCAGTTATTTGCTCTTGAGTAGTATTTAGGACACAGAATCCCATTGTGCCCAGAGTTAATAGCACTGTTGCTATACTTTTCATAATACCCCCTTTCCTAATCATCTTTATGGCTCTTAACCATTTTCTGTGGAAGATCTCTCCTGAACTCGTTTCAGGAAAAGCAGAGCATATCTCCAATCTTCCACATTACTTTATTGTATAGAAATTTGAATAATCCCTATACAATTTTTTCACCCCCTTTCCGATTTGAGCGGGTGTTCGAGATTTCTGAAACACCACTTTTTTCATATTTTGCAATCCACCATACTCCGCCAATCCGCATGGCCGATTGGTAGATTCAAATTTTTCAATTACATCTATCCCCTGTGACCTTCTCTCATGCGATGAGATGGAATAAAGACATAAGAGATAGAGAGGAATTTGAGGGAAAGTTTGCCCACTACTCTTTTTCTTCATATTAAAAAATTGAAATTTTAATTAATCTTAATAACTTTATACCATTTTTGGTTATCCATCTTAACAAAGTAGACTCCTGGCTTTAAGTTATATGGGTTAATGGGGCGACCGACGATGTCATAGATGCCCTTGTTTTTATCAATATATGTTGAACAATCGCGCCCGAGAATGGTGCACAAGGTTTTGTGCTCAACAAATTTTTTACAACTATAACTGTAGATGGGAACCAAATTCAAAGCATAACGAATAGTAGTAAAATCATAAGCGCTATTAATTCCACCGCTAAATCCGGTGATAAAAAAATTTCCCTGTGTATCAACCACAATATCCTGAGCAGCATCCCCCCAGCTTCCTGGACCATCAAAGACTTGGACAGTGAGTTGATTCCCATTTGAGTCATAGACGACTGTGGCATAATCGTCGTCCACCAGCCCTCTGCAGGTTCCAGTTACATAGATATTCCCGAATATATCTGTTGTTATTGATTTTGGTACATCGTTGCCATTGCCCGGGCCATTATATTGCTTTACCCACACAATATTACCATTGGTATCGTATTTCACTGTGCAAAAATCAGTTTGATTTGACACATTGGTATAGCTTGAACCTGTCACATAGATATGGCCTCTCAAATCAAATACAACCTTTGCCGGACGATCATCACCATTCGCTTGACCATTATAGCGGCGAGTCCAGACTGTATCTCCTGTAGCATTATATTTAATCACAATATAATCGCTCGGGAATGAGCCTAATCTCCATGTGCCACCAAAGACATAGACATTACTTGAACTATCAATTGCAAGTGTTGCACCATATTCATCTAGGTTGTTGGGAGAATTATAGGATCTTATCCAAATCTCATTGCCAAGCGAATCGTATTTTATGGTTACAAGGTCTAAATTACCTTCTGAATTAATTGAAGCGCCGGTCACAAAGACATTACCATTGCGATCAACAGCAATGCTATATGCCTCATCAGTGTTATTACCAGCGCCGTTATACCTCTTTATCCATTTTTCATTGCCAGCAGAATCTAATTTTATTGTGACATAATCGAAACCTGTGCCGTTACCAACACTCCTTCCCGTGACATAGATATTGCCAAAGCGGTCAACTACAATATCAAATGGCCAGTCGTAGTCATTACCCGGACCATTATAACGTCTTACCCAGATAAAATTGCCCAAACTGTCGTATTTTATAACTGCGATATCGTCGTATGAACCTGGGGCTGTGCTGGAAAGAGTGACATAGAGATAACCAAAAGGGTCTATTGCAATCCCCCAACCAGTATCACCATAGGATGAGGATGCATAATGGTATCTCCTAACCCATCTTTCATTTCCTGAGGAATCATACTTAATAGTAGTACATTCAAAAGTTGATGGTGAATCACCACTGCGACCTGTTACATAAACATTATCGTATTGGTCTATAACAATTGCAGTACCGCCATCAACGACATTTGCCGGTCCATTATAACGGGCAACCCATCGCTGGCTTTGTGCAAAAAGATTTAATACTAAAAGAAAATTTATAAGAATAAAATATTTTAGACTCATCAGACCACCTCTCATATGCATAATTCAATCCGCACACTCTACATTTTTATAACCTTTTTAGTCAAAAGGGTATGGTTTCTTGCTCTCAGAACTATGAAATACACACCCGGTGCCAATGGTGTTCCTTGTTCATCCACTCCTGACCAGGTAAGATAGGGAGTTTGTGGTGTAAAAGTAAATGTTTTTATCAATTCACCATTCACATCATAGATGTGGACATCCATCCCGGTTAAAAGATTATTATTTATCTCTGAAGCCAGCCTTATATTTAATCTGTCTATAAAGGGATTTGGGTATACCTGGAAAGAAATATTTAGAACCGGAGTTTTACTCTCTT
>CBFGJP010000117.1:0-5560 GCA_965649105.1 Caldifarciminota bacterium | reverse complement strand
AGAGAAGATGATTCAAAAGGCATTAAAGAATCTATTAAAAAATCGCACCACCTTTATTATTGCTCACCGTTTATCAACAATTCAGAATGCTGACAAAATACTTGTTTTAGATAAAGGCAAAATTGTTGGTGTTGGCAAACATGAAGAATTGTATAATACCTGTGAAGTTTATAAAAATCTTTATGATGAACAATTTTTTAAATGAAACAAGAAAGAAGAAAAAGATGTAAGTTGAATAACTACAGGGCAAATCAAGGGCAGGGGCTTGAACTTCATAATCAGGTCGGGGCGATGAAGGCGAAGTATCTGGTATATTTTTAAGCAGGGCAATTCAAGGCAATTTAGGGCAATTAGAGGCAAAAAAGGGCGATAAAAGGCAATTGAGGGCAACTTAAGGCAATATAGGGCAAAGAGGGATTCAAAAGTCAACATTTTTTCAGCAGGTAAAAAAATGTTGACTAAAAATTTTTGAAAATATGCTACAAAGTTTAGAACTAAAATCGTGCAGATCCGCATAAAATAGCAGATTTTTATTCCCCTGCACTTTTTTCTTGATTTTTGAATCATAATAAATATACTTAAGAGTAGGGTTTTGTCGGATAAATCTGAACCTGACAGAATTTTTATTAAAACAGTAGTGTAGGGCAAGGCTTTAGCCCTGCATTTAAAGATATGGGCACAATACTAAAAAGGGGTGCTTATGCTAAATAATTTTTTTATAATCGCCATTCTTTTGAACTTAAACCCACCCGAGAATGTTCGGGCATTGAAGATAATAAATCAGGATAGCATCAGCATAACAATCACCTGGGATATGCAAAAAGACGCAGATGTAGAGGGATTTGAAATCTATCGCTCAAAATATAAACTCTTAAAAACTGTCTTTCAGGATACTATCTTCATTGATAATAATATCAAGGCTGATAATGAATATCTCTATGATATAGTTAAGAAAGAAAGAATGAATGAATATAATCATCATAAGAATTTTCTTAAAGTGGTCTCGATCGGTTACAAGGTGATTAGAGATACAGCGAATAACACGGATATCATAAAATGGAAAAGGCCTAACGATTTATATCTTGGAGAGACCTATGAGATATGGCGGACCGAAAAGAATGGTGATTATGAACTCCTCGGCAGTGTGAATAAAAATCAGAATAGTTTTCGTGATACCACTATGAAGGATGGGGTAAAATATTTTTATAAGGTTGCAGGTGTAATGGGAAGTGAAAAGTCATTTTCACAACCGTCTTCCCCCTTATTTACAATTGGTACACCAAAATTCCTCCACGCAATGGATATTCCCAATGATGAAGGTGAAGGTTTCAGAGTAGAATGGGAACCATCTCCCAATTATGATATGATAAAAAGTTACGCATTATTGCGCCTTGCCTATGATTCAGTCGCTGCATTCAAGGATACATTTTTTCATACAGACACAACCATAAAACCAGAGACTGAATACCACTATTATATCGGCAAGAATTATCAAATCGTTATGCCCGCAAAGATAGTTGCTGATTCTGTAGGTATGACCGGAAGGGTTATAAAGATAGAATGGAAATTAAATCCCAAGGTGGTGGGGCAGAATTATGATTTGACCCTTATCTACAGGGCAGAGAAGGATAGTGCTGAAAATTTCAAATATGTTGATTACACTGCACCTGATGAAGAAAAATTTCTTGATGGTACTGCAGAGCCAGATAAAGAATATATCTACGAAGCAAGGGCAGTTAAAGAAGTTTCAATTCCATTCAGGATTGAAAAAGATACAATAATTGATAATAAAAGAACAATCTCGCTTTCCTGGAAAGCTTCAAAAGAACCAACTGAGTTTTTGGGCTATTATGTAATGCGGGCAGAAAAGGACAGTGGAAATTATGGGGTCTATGCGAGACTTGGGACTCAAGTAAATACCTTTCAGGACCGGGTTGGTATATTCAACGGTGTCCCCTATGCCTACCGGATAGTCGCCATAACAAAAGATGGAGAAAGGATATCTTCAGAGACAACACCATATGTTGTTGCATCACCACAATGGTTCCATACCGGCAGAATTAATGCCTTGATCGGGATTATTATATTTATTTTTCTTGTTGTCTTCTTTATTGAATATGCAAAAAAAGAAAAGAACATCTTTGTCCGTCGTATTGCAGGACTGTCTGCAATTGATGAGGCAGTGGGCAGGGCAACCGAGATGGGTAAACCAATACTCTATGTGCCGGGCTCTTCTGATATAAGTGATGTTGCTACAATTGCCTCTTTGAATATATTAAGTGAGGTTGCAAAGAAGACCGCCCAGTATAATACACCACTAATTGTCCCGAACCGTGACCCGATTGTATTTACGGTTGCTCGCGAAGTCGTAAAAGAGGCATATAATAAAGTAGGTAGGCCTGACGCATTCAATCCGGATAGTGTCTATTATGTGACTGACTCCCAATTTGCATATGCGGCAGCAGTAAGTGGAATAATGATAAGAGAAAAGCCGGCAACAAATTTTTTAGTTGGAATGTTCTGGGCAGAATCCCTGATTATGGCGGAGAGTGGTGCATCAACCGGTGCAATACAGATTGCGGGGACTGATGCAGTTACACAACTACCTTTCTTTATCACTTCCTGTGATTATACACTCATTGGCGAGGAACTGTATGCAGCGAGTGCATATATATCAAGAGAACCAACGCTCCTTGCCGCCCTTAAGAGTCAGGATTATAGCAAATTGGTGATTGCAGGTGTAATGATTATTGCCACCATTCTGGCACTGTTGAGATTGGGCATTCCGGTTTTCAACTTATTTAATATTCAGTGAAGAAGGGATTACCTTTGATTAACTCCTCACCCATTCCCTCTCCTCAAAGAGGAAAGGGGAGTGAAAAGGGAGAAGATAAAGGTAAGGGTTATAAAATGATTAAGGAGGTTTTATGCAGAGAACAATTCCTTTGATTATTGTCTTAATAATTGGCATTACAATGCTTGCACAATTTTTTATTCCCCACAAAGTATCCAAGGAACTCTATATGAACTTCCTTGACTGGCTTGGAATAATTGCCTCATTCGCTTTGGTCCTTGGATTGGGAAGTCTTATAAATCATCACATTGATAAGATCCAAAGAAAAAGGGAGCACTGGCAATACTCCTGGGTCACACTCATTTCCATAGTCGTCGTTGCAATTATTGGACTTTTCGGGGGTATGGAAGGAAAAGGTGTCCTTCCAGTACAACCCCAATTCATGCTGGGCAATAAATTGATTGTGATAAAGTATTCAATCCAGACAATCTATGACAATGTGATGACACCCCTCGGGGGAACAATGTTTGCATTATTAGCGTTCTTTATGTCATCCGCAGCATATCGTGCATTCCGTGCAAGGACATTTGAGGCGACACTTCTTCTTGTTGCTGCATTTATCGTAATGGTTGGTGTTGTACCGATAGGATATTATATCTCTCCCAAACTTCCGCACCTTGCCCAGTGGATAATGGATGTGCCCAATACCGCATCAAAAAGAGGAATACTCTTCGGCGTGGGACTTGGTATAGCGGCAACATCATTAAAAATAATGCTCGGCATTGAAAGGAATTGGCTTGGAGGTGGAAAATGAAGACCTGGTTAAATAGAAAGGATTGAAAAATGAAATTCTGGGAATCTTTGCTGAAGATTGATAGAAGGATTGTTTTCTTACTTGTAGGATTATCGGTCTTAATTCCCTTGATATTCCCTTTCAAGATAAAGACGAATATAATGCCACCGACCCAGAAACTATTTGATACAATTGAAGAGATTGACCCCGAGGCACAGGGGATATTGATTTCTGCCGATTATGACCCCCAGACGATGCCAGAACTACATCCAATGTTTATTGCCCTTTTACGCCATGCACTCGCAAAAAGAATTCCAGTTCTTGTAATGACTTCATCTATTCAAGGACCAGGCCTTGCAAAACAAGGGCTTGACCAGGTTACTCAGGAGTTTAATAGCCGGGCAAAGACAAATACTGATTCTTTAATATATGGAAGGGATTATGTCTTTTTAGGTTTTCCTCCATTATGGCTCGCTGCGGTCTTAAGAATGGGTTCTGACATCAGCCAGGCATTTCCAGCAGATTATTATAAAAATAGGACTGCATCACTTGAAATGATGAAAAGGATAAAGAATTATAACGACATCGGCATTATAGTTTCTATTGCCGGTAGTGGTTTTCCACAATCCTGGGTTACCTATGCCAATACGAGGTTTGGAGTAAAGGTTGGTGCTGGTGCTACTGCGGTTATGGCTCCGGACTTTTATCCGTTCTTACAGACCGGACAGATGAGCGGAATGATTGCCGGATTAAAAGGGGCATCTGAATATGAATACCTTGTGCAGACGAAATACAATCTTACCGGTCCCACACCCGCAACGAAAGGAATGAGTTCCCAATCAATCGCCCATCTTACAATCCTCATCCTCGTGATCATTGGGAATATTGGTTATTTTGTAACAAGGAGGACCCGTGAGTAATGACCCCTGGGTCTGGATTGGTGCATTTTTGACTATCGGGATTCTCTCTTTCCTTTATAAAGAGAATCCATTTTATAGATTCTGTGAACATCTATTTGTCGGTGTCGCAAATGGCTATGCGATTGCAATAACCTGGCACCTCGTTCTAACACCAAGACTCATTATGCCTTTACAGGGTGGTAACTATCTTGTGCTCATTCCGATGATTATTGGACTACTTTATTTCTGCAGATTCATACCAAGAATATCCTGGCTGGTGCGCATTCCCATTGCAGTTGCGCTGGGATTTTCTTCAGGGGTAAGTATCCCGGCAATCATTCAGGCAGATGTTATAAAACAGATGCAGGGGACAATTGTCTATCCCCATCTATTTGCTAACTGGCAACAGGGATTATGGGCAATTTTAATATTCATCGGCGTCATTGCCACAATCTTTTTTTTCTTCTTCTCAAGGGAACATAAAGGCATTCTCAAACCGGTCTCTTATATCGGTATAATCTTTATTATGGTCGGCTTTGGTGCATCCTTTGGTTATACCGTGATGGCGCGTCTTTCATTGTTGATTGGTAGATTACAATTTCTATTTGGCACCTGGTTGGGATTGATAAGATAAAAAACAATCAATTCTTGAAAAAGCCGACGATTAACACCCAAAAATTACTTTTCTTTGTCATACTAATTGCTCTATTCTTGCGTTTTTTTAATTTCGTTCAATTAAGAAAGAATAATCCCATTTTTGAAATGCCAATCGTTGATTCTGCTGAATATGTAAAGATTGCTGAGTATATCATTGATAAAGATTTCTGCGGACCACCAAGCCCTTATTACCATCCACCACTTTATTATTATTTTGTAGCACTAATCCTCAAAACCTTTAATCATTCAATTGATGCAATAAGGATTTTTCAGATATTGCTTGACATAATAAACCTATCAATGGTATATTTTATTTCTAAACGCTTATTCAAAAATTCAGTTTCATTGGTTGCCGCATTTTTGTATGCAATCTACATCCCTTTAATCCAGGCAAATTCTGAAATACTACCTCCTGTA
>CBFGJP010000116.1:0-5784 GCA_965649105.1 Caldifarciminota bacterium | reverse complement strand
ATTAAATGTCAGTGGCGCGGATGCAGAACTGTCCTTCATTTGCGCGATTTTGTGGATAATTTGTGGATAACTCACTGACATTAGATGTCAGTAAAAAAATGGAAGTATTGAAATTTCAGTACTTTTGAGCAGGCACGATTTTTGCTATATATCTGTTTTGGAGGATTAAAGATTTTAACCTCCTCTTCACACTCCCTCCGCCCCGCTGTTTTCCTCCCGGCGGGGCGGGTTGAGAGTTGTGGCTATGGTGCAGGTTGAGAGAGAAAGGAGAAGAATACTATGGAAGAAGCGATTTCTGGGCTATGGATACAGATTTTCATCAGGGTGTATTTATTTCTGTATTATAGCGGTTTGATTTATCAACTAATGAAACCAGATAAACGAGAAAGACCAAACAGACTAAATAGACCAGATAAACGAGACAGACCAGACGGTTCCGGTCCTGACCCCTGTGGGTTGGGCATTACTTATCGTAGTATCATCTCCGCTTCTCTTTTTGTCATTCCCGCGAAAGCGGGAATCCAATCCCAACCCATAGCGAGAAGGGTCTTTCAAAAAGGTCGTGCTATTCGGGGACCGGGGTGGTATTGAGCTTATTTTTACAAGAAATAATGAATAGGGAGGTTTCATGAATCCAATAATTCTTGCAACCGGTGTAGATTGTGGTGTTTGCGGAGGCTGCGGGATATGTGGGGTTTGCGGTCCGACCTTAGTAGCCGCAATAGCCACTGTGGCAGTTGAAGCGGTGTGGTACATAATTCCTCACTAATCATAGCAGTAACTTTTGCAGAATTTGACCGAAAATTGATATTCACGTAGTAAATCAGGAGGTCGCGATGAATCCTACTATTTTGCTTGCCCCGGAGATTTGTGGAGCTTGTACATTATGCTGGGGATGTTCTCCTTCGTGCCCTGGACCACAAATAACTGTGTATACTGTCGTGGTAAATCAGGTGCATCTTATTCCGTGGTAAGAGAACACGAGGAGTAAGATAGAAATTTCTATCTTACTCCTCCCAAAATGTTTAAAAATAAAATTGGAGGATGCTCTTATGAAAAGAGAAGGATATTTAGTTCCCCGCGAGGGAATTTGGATATGGCAAAATCCTCACGGCGGAACGCTCTACACGACAACAAAGTTAACATACAGATTGAATAATGATGCCGTAGAAATCCTCACCCGATGTAACGGAGAGACCACATTTGATAATATTTTGCATTTAATAAGTAAAGAAAGAAAATTAACTTCAGAGGATATTGAAAAGATTAGAATTTTCATATATAATTTAGTTGATATGGGTATTCTTCAAATCAGCGCTGTCCCATTTCCCAAAGAAGTCTTAATTGTTGGTGAGAAAGAAATATTTCAGCCTATCCATTGCACTGTTGAACTCACGAATAAGTGCAATTTGAAATGCAACTACTGCTATAATGAGTCAGATGGTACTCAAAATGGATATTTAATCAATCCCATAGGATTTTTTTCTTATTTATTTGAGCAAGGAATAAGAGTTGTTGAACTATCAGGTGGTGAACCGCTATTACATCCTGAGATATGTGATATTCTTAGGTTTGCAGGGAAGACTTTTACACATGTTGCTTTGCTTACCAATGGTTTGCTATTGGATGATAATATATTAGGGATTGCCGAAAGCATTGGAAAAAGGTTTACCCTGCAAGTTTCAATCCCATCTATAAAACCGGCCCGATATTACAGAATTACCGGAATTGATGCTTGGGATAGAGTTTTCAAGAATATTGTGCGACTTCCCAAATACCATATTACTCTCAGAATAGCGATGGTAATCGTTGATGAAGAAAGTGTCAATGAAATTAAGGAAATAGCTTATTTTGCAAAATCTCTTGGGGCAAAGATGCTTGGCGTAGTTCCATATATGTCATTGGGGCGGGCAAGGTTGCTACCCCCAATACCACCGCAGGCACTTGCTTTATTTGCAGCAGAACTAAAAAAATTAGAAAAGGAACTTCCAAATTTTGTAGGAATTATTGAAGGTGAATTTCCAGATAGAAATGCAAATAATTGTGGAGCTGGTTCACGAACTATAGTTTTTGATCATACAGGGCAATCCAGGCCTTGTGCATTGTTTCCTGCGGATTTTTCTCAATTAGCCTTTCATAATAACAAAACACTTCGTAAACGCATCGCTGAAGTAATTTCACCACGCGAAGAAATTTGTGACGGTTGTCAGTTTGTTAACTTTTGCAAGGGATGTATTTTAAGGGGATGGCTTAAGTTTAAAGAATTAAATTGTGTGTGGGGAAGAGGCCAGAAGATACAGGAGATTTTTGATCTCACGATAAACAATGGCCAAAATTATTATTAAAAATCTCATTAAGAAATTTAATAACAAGATTGCACTGAATAATATTTCTTTTCAGATTACAAATGGACTTTTCGCTTACATTGGACCTAATGGAAGTGGCAAAACTACTACAGTTCGGCTGTGTTTAAAAATTCTTAAACCCACATCAGGAGAGATAAAAATATTGAAGGACGACGGGGTTCCTGTATTGAATAACGAAATTGGATTTGCGCTCGAAAATGAAAGTCCTTTTGAAAACTTCACCCCTTATGAGTATTTAGAATTTTATGCCGAAATCTATGGAGTAGCAAAAAAAGAACAGAGAATTACAGAATTGTTGGAAAAAATCTCACTGGCATCAAGAAGGAACGAAAAGGTTGCTAAATTTTCAAAAGGTATGAAAAGAAAGTTATGTGTTATTAAATCCCTTATTGGGAATCCGGAAGTAATATTTCTTGATGAACCGTTTGAAGGTATTGAAATTGAGGCACGAAGGGAATTAAAAGACATTCTCTTAGAAATAAAAAAGGAAAAGATTATATTTTTGACAACACACAATTTGGCCGAGATAGAATCTTTATGCGACTCATTTGGAATAATAGTCAACGGAAGTATTGTAGGGATTTGGAAACGAGAGGTTCTGAATGGAAGATCGCTTGAAGATTTTTATTTTTCAGTGAGGAATAAGTTTACAGATGAGGATTTTAATTAAAAGAGAGATTAGTTACTTCTATTTGAAAAATCCGCTGGTTATTTTTCTTAATGTCATTTTGATTTTGTTTATAACACCTTCATCAATCTTTCCAGCATTTACATCCCAGAATGATATTGGTTCTGTTGCTACGGTGCTACACAAATTAATTCCAACGATGATTATAGTCCTATTGGGAATGCAATTGAGTGGCATGCAGTTTTACAGAGAAAAAATAAATAGAAATCTTGAAGTATTGTTGGCGCTCGGCTATAAACCGACCAAAATATGGTTTTGCAAAATGGTATCTATCTGGATAATAATATATCTTCTTTATCTTATTGGTCTTTTATTTTCATTTGCAATACTGCCGTTTATTTCCTCTAAAATTATACAATGTAAAGACTTTTCGTTTTACCTAAATTTATTTCTGTTCTCTCCTTTATTAGGAATGTCAATTTTAGGATTAAACAGTGTCCTACAGCTCCTTCTCACCGACATTCGTGTAATGAATCTTTCCCTAATTATTTTTGTCTTTCTCTTTCTCTTTTTCTTACCACAAATAGCAAAATTCATCCCGTTGGCTGAATTTGTTGAACACTTTCCTATATTGAGTATATCTCTCTCCCTTTTTTTGATGTTAATTTCCTTGATAATATTAAGAGTAACTCCAAAAGAAAGATATCTGCAATAGGATGAAAAGAAACAGATTTTAATATGCTGGTTTCTATGATTGAATTTATTTCCCTCGCTTTCCAAACTTTCAAATCTCGCAAACTACGCTCGGCTCTGACAACGCTTGGTATTGTCATTGGAGTGACCACAGTAATTTCAATTCTTTCGTTAATTGAAGGATTTAATCAGGCAGTTTTGGGGCAGATTCGGTCGTTAGGCTCTGACCTTATATCTCTAACAAAATCACCAATCACAATGATTGGTAATCTCAACATTGAAGAGATTGCTAAACTTCCTGATTTAACAATAGAAGATGCCTTGGCTATAGCAAGATTACCTTCGGTGGAAATGGTTATTCCGTCAATAAAAAAACAAATTAACAAGATTAAATATCGTGGTAAAGAAGCCACACAAGTAACATTAATCGGCACTACTGCTGAATATTTTTTTATTGAAAACCATGGCGTTGAAGTCGGCCGTGTCTTAAGCGAAGAAGATATTAACCATCGCCGTGCTATATGTGTGATTGGGAATTCTATCTATACTGCCCTTTTTGATGAAGAAAATGGACTGGGAAAAGAATTAAGAATTGATAATCATCGTGTGAAAGTGGTGGGTGTGTTAAAGAAAAGGGGGAGTTTTTTAGGACAGAATTTGGACAATATAATCGTGGTGCCTTATACCTTTTTCGAAAAAATCTCTCCACCTCGGCGGCGGACATCGCTACTCGAGCAAGCTTTTTTTACATACACCATCAGTATAAAACCAAAGGCAGGCATGCTGAATAAAACACTTGATGATGTGGAAGAAATTATACGGCGGAGAAGGGGATTAAGGTTTGATGAACCAAATAACTTTGGATTAGCGACCCAAGAGATGTTGTATGATATGTATAAAAATGTTACCCGGGTTGGGTTTATTGCTCTTATTGCTATCGGGGCAATTTCTTTAATCGTGGGGGGCATTGGAATAATGAATATTATGCTTGTTTCAGTTTCAGAACGGACCAGAGAAATAGGTATTCGCAAGGCCGTCGGTGCTTCCAATCAGAATATTTTACTACAATTTATTTTCGAATCGGTTGTTCTGGCACTGATTGGTGGAGTCATTGGTATTGTTTTAGGAATTTCTTTTGCTTGGATAATTTCTAATGTTTCTCCGCTCAAGGCAGCAGTAAATTTCTGGATGATTCTTTTGGGTTTTTGCTTTTCTTCAGCAGTGGGTATTTTCTTTGGTATCTATCCCGCACGCAAGGCCGCATCACTAAATCCAATTGAGGCATTGAGGTATGAGTGATAAATGTCTTGATTTAAATCACTCCCACGATGACCTTTGGAGTCTTCAATGAATTTGTCTTCAACACACCAGGCACAAATTTTGGTAAAACTGAATATCTGTCTAATCGTTTCGGCTTTTTGTTTTCCTATAATTTCAAACCCAAGAGCTGGCTCTATATTGCCCTGAATGACTACCGGGCAAATCAGGGGAATGGGCTTCAGCTCCAGAATCAGATCGGTGCAATAAAGGCGAAGTATCTAATTTATTTCTAACTGAGCAACACAAGGCAATTTAAGGCAAAGAGGATTTCAAAAATTCACACTTTCCAGACAGGCTGGGGGTGTATATATTTTTGTTGGAATACAATAGCAGTGTCCAAAGTTATGTATAAACCCGAATCCAGCGATAAAAAAACAAAAGTGCATAGTATATCGGAATTAAGCGATTAATTTACAATCGGACTGCTCATCTAATTGGTGAAAATTTTGGGAGTGCAAAGCGATGACATTGCGTTGCCAAATCATCATTTAAGAGATTGCTGAAGAAGTGCGAATGGTGTCCGTTGTCATGCTGAATTCATTTCAGCATCTCAAAACTCAATACTTTTGGAGATCCTGAAACAAGTTCAGGGTGACAAAAAGAGACCTTTTCAGCAACCCTATTTAACACTTGTTTAATAAAAATTATCGCTGGATTCGGTATAAATTTTTCTTGCAAAATAAAAAGCGGGATTTTTGTTTATTGACAGTGAACAAAATTTATATAGGATAAGACTATGAGAAAAATTGATAAAAATGAAGCCTTTTTTAAGAAGCA
>CBFGJP010000115.1:0-5841 GCA_965649105.1 Caldifarciminota bacterium | reverse complement strand
CTATACTCTGCTCACCCAAAAAATTACCTTCTCTGATATTCGTCATCCTGAGCTACCTCCAATTCTGGCGCCAATTCTTCATAGTTGACTCCTTACTCGTTTCTTTTCTTCTATATTATCCACAATCTCAGCCTCGCCTGTTACTATTTCAGTTTTGTCTCCTGATGGATGCTGGACAAATGCTAAACATATCTTAGGATTTTGTCTTATTTGTTTTGTTTTGCGTGAATTGGCAAAAGTCGCTACCCAGATGGATAAATCATCTCCTACAATGGGTAAGACCGTACAAACCTGTGGCTGGTCTCCATCTGTTGTCGCCAGAAATGCAAACAGACATGTCTCTTTCATTATGGCGACTATCTTTTTTTGTCTGAATGGTCCATTTGGTACCCCAAATCCGTGTGCGCAATTTCAAATATGAAAATCGCAGCGTAAACTCTGCCATTACAAGTTTATGTAATGAATTTCATTGAAACAGATCTATGTAAAGGCAAAGGGATACCTTATTACTTTTTCAATTTGAATTTTGCGGTTGTGCTGGTAGATTTACCTGAAAGTTTGTCAGAAATTGTTATATTAACCTCATATTCACCATCTTCCAAGTCTGGTATCGTATTGATGTTATTCGTTAAAAATACCTGATTTATATCACGCTCTTGAGGGAATGACAGTGGTTCACCAAGCAGGTTCACATCAAGAAGAACTTCTCCTTTTGGACTCTTTACTACAAGATGTTCAGGTATATGAATCTGGTATGAACCATCTGGATTTGTATTATATTTAACATTGGGTAGATTCATATAAATCCAGACCACATCACCTGGTTTATATGTTGCATTTGGCTGTTCTTTATAACTCATATAACCTTCAGGCTCCTCTGAACAGTACACAAGGTTTGTAATCCTGAATTCACTGGTTGTTGTTTTAGCAGGTTCCTTCTGCGAACACACTAAGACAGCCATTATAACAACACATAATATTATGATCATCGCCTTGCCTTTCATATAACCCCCTTTATTAGTTAACTAAAATTCTTAAAAAATCAAAAATCTTTTTTTATTCTCTGCTTCTCTCTCCACGGGTTCTATTTGCCTTTTTTACAATGTCTTCAAGCGACATCGGTTCGTTATCCAATAACAACCTAACAATTGCATAAGTAATCGGATGCCCAAGTACCCTGCATATTAAAGACCCCCGATATTTCTTTTCCATTATTTTCATAAATATATTATATAAGAACTGGATTTTGTTATTTTTAATTTCATATTCTTAATTATTTTTGTCTTCACCCTCAAATCAATTATTTTTCATTCCATTATTTTATAATTCTGGCATTGGTTGATTAACAAAATTCATATCTTAACAGACTTACGAGTAATAAATCCCAGCGCAAAACTATAGTTAATTATACAATTTGGGCGAAACCGCCGGACTACTCAACCATCTGGTGATTGCCTCAATTAAAACACTGATACGCTTTTTAATCATAACATAGTACCAAAAACAGGATAATAAGAGAAAAAATAATATTATCAGTGTTATGCTCTCCTGAGCAAAACGGTAAAAAAGAAGGGTGCTAATAAAAATAAGAAATGCAGGAATTGTTAGATTCAGGCAGAAAACAATTCTAATCTTCTGCGGATTGACCATCTCAATTGTACCATGGATAGGACAGACGCTATATCTTGAAACGGAATAATCAAATTGCACTTCTCGGAAAAAGATTGTCCTTGGACTTGTTGGAAAGAATTGGTATTTATTCTTTATGTAGAACTTCAGCATCTCTTTTAGTCCATCTACTTCCGATAAGTTTCTCTGTAAATTTGGCATCACCTTCTCAATTGTATAAAGTCTAATAAGATTCTTAAAATAGCCACTATGTCTCAATCTTGGCAGAATTTCATCAAGAATCAAACAAATCCCTACTATCATTATAGTTATGTATATGTAAAACATAAATCTCCTTTCAATTTTGGTAAATTGTTTGTCTTTTTCATGTAGATTCGTAAAATATGAAGATACAATCCTTGATTCTGTTTAACAAAAAGTATTTATAATTTAACTTTAAAGTGCAATCTGTTTCATTTCTAAATATCAATCCTCAGATTATTTTTTAACAATCTTTTAATTCTACCAATCCAGCCTTTTGACTCTAATTTTTTGAAAATAAATTCTGACTTTTGTAAATACTCTTTTCCCTTCTCAATCTTTCCTGTTTCAAATAACATCTCTCCATAGTAATAATAAACCTTTGCCAGTTCAAATTGCTGTTTTAAACCTTCAAAAACTTTAATCGCCTGTTTAAATTTGGTTTCTGCGATTTTTCGTTTTGTATCATTTCCTTGTTTTGAAATAATCCTTGCCTGAAGAAGAATAACCTCACCCCTACCCTTCTGAGAATTTGTTTCATTGGCAAGTATATATGCTTTTTCACAATAATCCATCGCCTGCGAAAATCTCTTTTCCAAAATTGATAGTTCGGTGTAGGAACAATATATCCGCATTAAACTTTCCTTTCTTCCAGAATCAAGTGCTACTCTCTCCGCTCTTTTCAAATAATTAGTTGCATTTTTAAAATTCTTCAGCATTATATTTACATTGGCAATATGCACAAGGCAGACAACAAAACTTTCAAGTTCATAAATTCTTTTACTAATTTTAAGCGATTTATTCAGAAAAGAAAGCGCCTTATTATAATCTCCCAGCATTAAATATAGATTGCCGAGGTTATTATACATTGTCGCACACCCACTTAAATTACCAATTTTTTTCCAGAGCGCTCCCGCTTTTTCAAGATACCTAATCGCTTTTTTATAATTACCTAAAGCATTACACACACCTGCTATGTTATTAAGTGCCGCTGCCTGTCCTCTTAAACTTCCAATATTCTTATATATTAATAATGACTTAGAAAAATATTCCTCTGCTTTATTATAGGAACCCAAGAAATAGTGAATGACTCCAATATTATTATAACTCTCGGCAATCCCTTCATTATCACAAATTTCACTTCTGATTTCAAAAGCCTTTACTATTATTTCCCAATGCATAATAAGTTGTTCCCAGATGATTTAGCACAGCGGAAAAGGCAACTTTGAAGACATTATTGCGAAAAAATCTTAGACTCTTTTTATAAAATCTCAGCGCATTTTTGTATTTCCCAAGCGCATCATATGTAACTGCTATATTGAGGAGACTGGTTCCAATGCCCTCAAGATAATTTAATCTTCTATTTATTTGTAGAGATTTTTCGTGATACATTAATGATTTTTTGTAATCATCTTTCGCATAACATACAAGTCCAAGGTTATTATAACAGTTTGCCATACCTTCATAATTTCTTATTTTTTTATAAAGAAAAAACGCCTTAGATGTCGCTTTAAACATTTCTTCATACTGATTTAATGAGCGATAAATGTAACTTAATTTTAAAAAACAGTCTGCAATTAACTTGGAATCCTTAATTTTTTTTGCAGTTTTAATTCCATATAAAGCATCTTTTATAGCATTTTTGTTTTTGCCGATTATATTTAGAACTTCGATTCTACCCAGTAATGCCTTTATCAGAAGGTATACCTTCTCTTTATTTGAATCTCTAGCGTTTTTTATAGTATCCATATTTTCAATAGGTCATAGTTATCAACTCAAGTATAATTTGAATTTATAAAACCGTTGAATGAATCAAAGCCCGGTTATTGCTAAACTGATATATTTACATTACAGATATTCTTTTAATTACGATCAAGAAGTACTATCTTTCTCAAGACATTTCTTTTTAAAGTAGATAACTTTATGAAATAAACACCTGCAAATAGGTCGCTCACATTTAACTTGAATTTATGCACTTTGGCAGAATACGATTTATTGATTATATAACCTCTAACTTCTCTTCCAGTTAAATCATAGATTTTTAGAGTTATTTTTTCTGCTTCAGTTAAATTCAAAGCAACAGTAATATTTCCATAACTTGGATTTGGTGAAAGAGAAAGAATCGACTTATCCACATTCGTTGCATCATTTTGCCTTATACCAACCCCAGGTCCGAAATCAGCAACCTGACAATTATCAATCCAGACCAATCCCTGATTCCCTTCACCCCAATCAATCCAGCAGGCACCAACATGGAATTCAGTAGGAGCAAGTGTGTCTGTTCCTATGCTTGTATCATACTCATACCAAACAAGATTATCGTTTAACCACCAGGCATAAAGTGGATTTTGACCACTTAAGTCAACAAGCATTGTAATGTGATGCCATTGTTCGCGCCGGATAAATTGCAAATTATCATATTGCCTATGTCTTTGACCATCTCGTCCCCGATATGCCATTCTAATCATAAACAGACTATCAGGCAAGCCAGGATAAGGATGGGTTTCAATATTTGCCCGTTCACGATAACCACTTGGATGGACGATATACGCCTCCATAAAATATAGACCACCAACCGTAACATTTGATTGAGAAACTGGTCCATTACGGAGGTAACAACTATACCACAGTTTTCTCCCTGCAGGCCAGGGGATTATTTTATTTGTATATGCCCAGCCCCCCTGAGCACCATTGGTTAGTTGGAATCTTGCACTGTGATTACCAGCATAATGAATAATTGTATCATCAACCGCACTTGCTGAACCTACTCCTCCATAGACCGGTGTCTCATCCCAGTTTATAAAGTTGCCATAAGGATCCTGCCCAGCCTCATAGCCATCCTGAAACAGAATCGTATCTGCGTATAAAAATCGTGGATAAAAAATATCTCCATTATTATTTCTAATTAAATAACATACTACAAAAATAGAGATTAAAAATTGAGTATAAATTAAATATTTAAATGACTTACCTATTGGATATTTAGTTTTTTCCATAATCCTCTCCTTTCTTAATTGCCCATATATTTTTAAACTTCGCCATACCCCATAAACCGATGATACCGAAAGGCAGAATAGCAATTTCAAATATCCATCTACCGGTGGTGGTGAGATTTTCAATACCGTATGTAAGATATAAGTATCCGGCGATCGTATCTATTGCGGTTTTATATATAAATGATATCCAAAACCACTTCCAGCGAGATACTTGAACTGCATAGATTATTAGTAAACAAGATAAAATATGAAGATAGATTGCTGTAACTCTTTCAAGAATGTCAGCCGGTATGATTAAAGGGGAGTCTGCGTATGCAAGTTTGATTAACCCTTCTGGTAAAATACCAAACATCGGATAATCATAAATGTTAAAAGCAAAGATAGTTTCTATTCCTGGGATTCAGTAGTTCGCCGGATGATGTTTGCGATACATAAATTTTGGATTTATAATACACTATTTTTCTTTTTAATACCTAAACTTATCATATCGTGAATTTTTTTTGAAAAGATTGGTTATCCCCCATGATCTACCTACTACAGACAAACTCTGTATAATCTCACCTCTTCCTCTATTCCCTTAACCTTCGTGCTACCCATATCCTCCACTCTTATCGCTTCAGAGAGCTCCTTCCTCGTCCACTCATCGATTAAAATTTCATTAGGACCAGCAAGGTTTTGGAGTCTTGAGGCGCGATTTACTGGTTCTCCGATTGCTGTGTAGTCTGACCTTGTCTGCCCACCGATATCACCAACAAAAACATCACCGGTGGCGATACCGATCTTCACCTTTATTCCATGGCCGTATTCTTTCTCAAAGTTTCCATTTTCTGCCTCAAGATTTTTTATTATCTCTTTTGCTGCTTGCACTGCCTTCTCTGTTGAATCAGGCCAGGGATAGGGAACACCAAATAATGCCATAACACAATCCCCAATAAATTTATCAATCGTCCCATTATATTTAAAGATACAATTAGTG
>CBFGJP010000114.1:0-5922 GCA_965649105.1 Caldifarciminota bacterium | reverse complement strand
AATGGGAAAAGAGTATTCGGATGAGGAATTAGAAAAGATTTACAATAAAGCATGCGAATGGCATGCAGAGTTTTGTGGGTGTCAACACTACAAAGCACTGACTGAAGAGCAAAAACAGGAGTCGGAATCTGTGATTAGAGATTTCGTTGAATTTATGTATTCTTATCACGGATTAACACCTGAAGACTGGGAGGAGTTTGAAGTTGAAGAATGCTGTTTATATACGCTACCCAGAAAGGTTGTGGCTGAGGAGTCTTATTTCAGGTCCATTGCACCGGTGATGTCAGCCTTTTTTGAATTTTTGGGTGAAAAGAAAATATTAAAGAATGCCCAGCAACTTAAAAGAAGGGTTGAAAAGATTGATAAACAGATTATAAAAAATTCAAAAGACTCAAGATGTTGGGGTATGGGAAAGTCTTTTGCTACGGCTGCGAAAGAGGCGGGTGTGGATATAACGAATGAGCAGGAGATGAGAAAATTTATAGAATTTTATAATCAAAACGTGCTATCCAGAGAAAAGGAAGAAGGTAAGTCTGGTTTCACTGTGGGGTCTGTAACACAAAAGATAGGGAGGAACGACCCCTGCCCCTGTGGAAGTGGCAAAAAATATAAGAAATGCTGTGGTAGGTGATTCTGAACTCCAGATATTCCTGCAATGTTGAAGCTTGGGGTCAGGTCTTAACCTTTAACTGAAATTCCTGAAAATATCACAGAATTGATTCCTATGCTCATCAATATCCATACCATCCCCAATGCGAAGAAGAGGGAAGTGATTGCTTTAGGCAAGGATTCTTTTAAAGTTAGGTTGATATCATCCCCGGAAAAGGGTAGGGCAAATAAAGAATTGATTGAAATTCTTGCGGAATATTTCCACACAAAAAAATCAAATATTAAAATCATTAAAGGTGAATTTGGTAGGGAAAAGGTAGTTAAGATAATTTCTACTAATTAATTCCACAAAAGATTGATGAAGAATAAAATGGAGACTTTATGAATGCGAAAGGTAACAGCGATAACACTTTTTTGGATGTCAAAAAAATAAAAGAGTTATGGTCTAAAACATATAATACAGAGGGACATCCTGATTGGTCTCACATATTGCCTTATTACGATGAGAACATATATTTTAAGGATTCCATACAGGAAATAAAGGGTATAAAAGAATTTAAAATTATGGTGGTAAATCTAACAAAACGGTCAAAAGATTTAAAGATGGAGATTGTAAATGCGGTCCAGCAGGGGAATATAATTTTTCTTGAATGGGTGATGACAATCAGGTTCAAAAAAAATCCACGCTCAAAACTATATGGAGTGAGTCGGTTGACATTAAATGAAAATAATAAAATTGTTGAACAAAGAGACTATTATGATCTGTGGGGAGACATTTTTGATAATATTCCTAAGTTTAGCAAATTATATAGAAAATTTATGAAAAGAAAATTCGGATAGGGGAGAACCATTAATAGCCGCAAGAGATTCTGGAAATATTTCAAAGAATATAAGTGGTCTGACATTTTCACTATGATAAGAAACAATCGGTTGGGCCCTAAAACCTGTTCCGATAATTTTGAAAATAAACTTGTAGTCATAACTGGTGCCACATCAGGTATTGGTTACTTTACCGCAATGAAATATGCTTATCATGGTGCAAATCTTTGTTGTGTAAATCGCAATGAGGAAAAGTCCCGAGTCCTGCGTGACGAAATCGAAAATAAATATAAAGTTAAATGTGATTGCATTATCGCCGATTTGAGCCGATTAAATGAAATTCGCAGGGTCGGAGAAATACTTTTGGATTCTGATATACATATTGATGTCTTAATACATAATGCTGGAATATATTTGACCAATAGACAGATAACTGAAGATGGTATTGAAAAGGTGTTTGTAGTTAATTACCTTTCGTCCTTTATTTTAAATTTTATTCTAAAGGATAAGCTCAAAAAACAGGGAAGAGCCAGAATTATTTTAGTTAACTCTGAAGGACATCGTTTTGTTATATGGGGATTGAGATTGGATGATTTGAATTGGGAAAAAAGGCGTTATTCAGGATTGAGAAGTTATGGTTATGCTAAGACTGCTCAACTTTTGTCTATGATTATTTTTAATGAATATTTCAAGGATAGTGGTGTCGCTATTAATGCAATGCATCCAGGCGCAGTTAGAACGGAGACCGGCAAGGAAAACGGTCCAGTATATCGCTGGATAAAGGAAAACATTTATGATAAAATGTTGAAATCCCCTGAAATTTCCGCAGAGGCATTGTATTATCTCGGGGTAGCAAAAGATATGGATGGCATCAGTGGGAAATTTTTTAATTTGACTACCGAAGAAAATCCAGCACCCCCTGCACGTGACCGAGAGATAGCCTGGAAACTCTGGGAGAAAAGTTTGAAATTGAGTGAATTGGGTAATTGAGATAAAGATATGAACATGAATGTTTACGAAACAATAGTTGTAGGTGGTGGAATTGCAGGGTTGACATCTGCGGTTTATCTTGCCCGTGCAGGACAAAAAGTATTGCTTATTGAAAAAAATAATGAATGCGGTGGTCTTGTTAGCTCGTTTAACAGGGATGGTTTCCACTTTGATGCCGGTGTAAGAGCCCTTGAAGATGCAGGTATTATCAGACCAATGTTGAATGAATTGGGTATTAATCTTGAATTTGTCAAAAGTCCGGTTTCAGTAGGAGTAGAGAATATCATTATAAATATTGAGAATGAAGATAGTATTGAAGATTACAGGAATATGTTGAAAAAGTTATATCCCGAGAGTTGCGAATATATTGACTTTATAATAGTAGAAATAAAAAAGATAATGAAAGATATGGAGGTTTTATATGGGATAGAAAATCCTGTATTTAAAGATCTAAGGCATGACCTGTCATTTGTTTTAAGAAAAATTATACCCTGGTTTCCAAAATTTCTTTTTACGGTCAAGAAGATTAACCGTATGAATATGCCCATCGAAATATATTTGAAAAATATCACTAAAAACCAGTCATTGATTGATATTATTGCTCAGCATTTTTTCAAAAACACGCCAACATTTTTTGCACTCAGTTATTTTTCTTTATATCTTGATTATATATATCCAAAAGGCGGGGTAGGCAAATTATCCGAGGCGATCCAGAAAAAATTAATAGAGTACGGTGGAGAAATAAGGACTAGAACGAAGATCGTTGATATAATTGCTGACAAAAACCTCTTAATTGACCAGAATAATGATGTCTATAAATATAGAAATTTAATCTGGGCTGCTGATTTGAAGACATTATACCGAAATGTAAAAATTCAAGAGTTTCCTGTTGAAATACAAACAAAAATTAAGGATATTAAAAAAATGATATTGAGTAATAGAGGTGGAGATTCTGTTTTTACACTTTTCTTAGAGGTAGATGAGCCACTTGAAAGTTTTAGAAAAATCGCCAATGGGCATTTCTTTTATACACCTTCAAAAAAAGGTTTGGGAGAGATCCACAGGAAAGAACTTGAGGAATTACTCGCCAATTTTGATAAAGTAGATAGAGGGAGGGTATTATCTTGGCTTGATAAATTTACGCATTTCAATACCTATGAAATTTCTATCCCAGGTTTGAAAGACCCAGCATTGGTCCCCCAGGGAAAAACTGGATTAATTATCAGTTTCCTCACGGAATATGATTTGTTTAAAAAAATACATGAAGCGGGTTGGTATGAAGAGTTTAAAATAGAGATAGAAAATCGCATTTTAAATATCATATCAAATTCTGTATATCCAATGCTGAGCGGAAAAGTGATTAGTCGTTTTTCTTTTACACCGTTGAGTATTGAAAACAGAGTAGGCAGTTCTGAGGGGGCAATAACAGGCTGGGCTTTTCAAGAACAGATGCCGGTTGTAAATAAGATACAGTTCTCGGATCGTTCAGTTTTAACACCGATACCTTTTGTTTTTCAAGTAGGGCAATGGGTCTATAGCCCTGCAGGTGTCCCTATGTCAATCCTTACCGGTAAATTGGCAGCCAATAAAGTATTGAAAAAGAAAAATAAAGCCTAATATGATTTGTTTATTATTTATTTCCATTTTGTCTGTAATACAAACAAACAACGCAAAAATAACGGATAGCACAAGTATTTGTTCCCACAGAGATTATCAAATTCTATTCGCTACAAACTATAATCTCTTGAATTCTACTGAAAATTCAAGAACTGCAGTTAAGTTTTTGAATGATATTTATTTCAGGGGCATAGGGCGAAAAATGAAAAATAGTATTTTGCGAAATAGTATTGGATTTTGCTGGAGATTTACGACGACATGGATTTCAATGTCATTACCCCATGAATTTGGACATTATTTGCGCACAAAACAGGCTGGAGGTGATTTCGTTATTGAGAAGATTACCTTTCCAATGATTTATGGCAGACTTAAATTACCGGATAATGCTACACCTGAAGACCACACACTCGCCTTAATCGGTGGTTTTGAAGCGAACTTCATAACTGCTCGCGATGTGCAGAGGGATTTTTTTCAATATTGTAGTTTATATAACGAAGAACTCGCAATATCGTTTGCCCACAGGATTATGTATGATCTATATGCGTTTCTATTCACTCCGGTTAACCCTGAAGATCCGGAAGTCTGGAAAGAGGTTATTGGAGACCCTATAACTTTCACCAAATTAGTATGGGAGTTTGGTGGAAGAAGTATTTTTCTTCAGGATAGCACAATAAACAGAGAACTTATTGATTTTTACAAAAAGTCCATCTATACCTCCTTGCTATGGAATTTGTTTGATTTGAATTTCTACCGCGAAGCAACTTCTTTTTTTGGAGATGAACTGGGTGGAAAAAAAGGCTGAATATTTGATTGGCAATGAGGATAAGGGTTGGGCTTATGGAACGTTTTTTAACACCTCTGTATTAGGTGCTGAACTATATTTAAACAACTACCTTCGTATTAATAAAAAATTTTTTGTGATTTATATTAAATATGGATTTCCATTTGAAAATACTGGTACAGGTATTTGCGCTAAAAGTTTAGTAGATATTGGTGATTTTAAAGTGGATGTTGGAATGGATATATGGAAACAATATTATTACGGCAATGGGTTTGCATTCAACACAAGTTTTAGATATTTTATAGGTAACCAATTGGTCTTATTGGTTCAGCCACAATGGAAGTCTGAAGGATATTTGTGGGGTATGCCTGTTAATCAGTGCACAACACTTGCCATAGCAATGAAGTTTTACCTTAATAAAAATTGAAATCCATTGAAATTGCAACAAATATTATAGAGATAAAGACACCAATAACTTTAAGATTTTTCTTGACTTTTGTCTTTTTTATGGTATAATTGATTGAAACAAAGCAGAACCCGATGGCATATATAATAAGAATAGCAGATAAAGAGTATAAAGGAGACATAAGCAGGGCGGGTGCTTCATTTCATATCCTGCTTGATGGTAAAGAAGTAATGGCAGAAATTGCCAATCTTGATAAGGACAAGTTAACACTCATTGTTGAGAATAAACCTTACCAGATCTTCCTTGACGGTGAGAATCAGTTGGTTATTAGTGGCGAATCATATTCATTTGAAATTATTGATGAACAGGTTGCAAAAATTTTAAAGTCCGGTCCGGAAGCAGTCCATAAAAAAGAGGTAACTGTTACCGCCCCGATGCCAGGGCTGGTCATAGAGGTTGAGGTAAATGAAGGTGATGTTGTGAAGAAAGGGCAGGGTTTGTTGATTATTGAGGCGATGAAGATGCAGAACGAGTTCAGGGCACCAAGGGATGGAGTTGTGAAGAAGATAATGGTTCAAAAAGGACAGACGGTGAATAGTAAAGATGCACTGGTTGTTATTGAATAAATGCAGGATCGCTACGCTTGCAGGAAGCGCAGTATCACTTCGTTTGCTAAATTATGAAGTTTAAATACGAAGAT
>CBFGJP010000113.1:0-6023 GCA_965649105.1 Caldifarciminota bacterium | reverse complement strand
CAATCACTACCCCACCGACGACTTCTTTTCCTCCTTTATCAAGTGCCCCCCTGCGAAATTCAGGACCAATCTGGATGCGAGCAATATCCTTTAAAAAGATTGGAGTTCCGTTATTTACACCAATACCAATATTCCTTAAATCATCAATTGAGTGGATAAAACCAACCCCACGAATTATATACTCCATTCCACCGCGTTCAATCACCTTTGCCCCGACATCAATATTTGAATTCTTAACTGCGTTGAAGACATCAGAGAATCTTATTCCATAAGTCGCAAGTCTGTTCGGGTCAACATCTATCTGATATTGCTTTACAAATCCACCGACCGACGCAACCTCCGAAACCCCTTCTACAGACTGTAATTGATATTTAATATAAAAATCCTGGAGTGAACGGAGTTGTCCAAGTGTATAACCTTCACCTTCAACTGTATACCAGAAGACCTGACCAAGTCCAGTAGCGTCAGGACCGAGCACTGGCACCACACCTTCCGGCAATATCTTTGATGCCTCTTGAATCTTTTCAATGAGCCTTGTCCTTGCCCAGTAAAAATCTATATTATCCTTAAATACCACATAGACCATTGAAAATCCAAACTCGCTTGAGGCACGAATAGTCTTAACCCCGGGAATTCCCTGGAGCCTTGTTGATAAAGGATAGGTAATTTGATTTTCTATGGTAAGTGCATCCCTGCCTGGCCAGTCAACAAAGACAATCTGCTGATTCTCACCAATGTCAGGGATGGCATCTACCGGAATATTTCGGATTGCCTGGATACCACCAATTATAATAATAACAGTTGCAAGTAGAACTAAAAAACGATTATTCAAGCACCAGGTGATGAATTTGTTAATCATAATATCTTAAAAATGTTGGTGCTTTGATTCAACGGATTTTTCCTTTACCTCTTCTGCTGAACCATATAATAAAGACTGTCCGCCGGCAAGGGTTGTCTGGGAATCAAGCAAAAAATTGCCATCAATTACGACCTTTTCATTTTCTGATAGACCATTCCTAATCTGGATATAATCATCGGTTTCAATCCCGGTTTCAACCCGCCTCAACTCATAAACACCGGGTTGAATTTCAACATAGACAACTTTGCGCCTGCCTGTATCAATAAGGGATGAATAAGGGATTGCTAATGATTTACCTGAAGGGATTTCTATTGACACATCAGCATACATATCAGTATAGAGGTTTACCATTGGATGGTTTAACAATATGCGCGCCTTTGACCTTCGGGTCTGTGGATTTACCTGAGGCTCAACCGCAACAATTATACCTGAAAATTCTTTTTCTGGATATGCAGAAAATTTTATCTGCGCCTTCTGTTTCGGTTTTATTAAAGAAATATCCTGTTCATATATATCCGCAATGAGCCAGGCACGATGTTGATTTGGGATAATCAATGACTCATCAATAGATTTCTGCTCAATCATCCGGGATATCTCTTTATCAGAAAATCCCATCAACCTCAATTTCAAAATTGCTGACTTTAAAATCTCTTCACTACCATCTTTGGCTGAAATCAGCTCCTGCTGGGCAATGTATAACTCCTCGTCTTTTACGATCTTTGCTGGAATCTGAATTTTTTTAATTAATTCCCTCTTTTCAACAGGAACACTTTTAATCTTTAATAATGCAACCTTCTCTTCATTTACTGTTATCCGATTCTCACTCCCCTTATAGACCGGGATAAGTTCCATGCCACAGATTGGGCATTTGCCAGGTTTATCCTGTTTTACCTGTGGGTGCATTGAGCAGGTGTAGTAGGAGCCGATGTATTTCTCTGGATTCTCTAAAAATCTTTTGTCGCATCCAGGGCAGCAGAAATAATATCTTTTGCCCTGATAATCAATGAATTTCGTATGCTGGGTAATCTTAAACTTTTCTCCGGTCACCGGACAGACAACCTCTTTGCCGATCATTGAGATTTCCACCTTTTCTTTATTTCCAGCAGCGCAGGACATCAAAAGCGCACTCGCCATCAAAAAAATTAAGATAATAGGCGAATTTCTAGTAAAAAATTTTTGTTTCATTTTGACCTCCATCAAATATACAGACGAAAATAGCCTAAAATAGTTACAGGTTATTAGACATTCTGCAGTTACTCCTCGACAATTTTCAAAAAGTGATTATACTTTAGTAGAGTATAGAACCAGAAATAAAGTTTTGTGAGAGGAGGTGATGGAAAGGCAAAGACAAAAAACCTTTTAGGTGCTTGCCCCTGCACCTAAAAGGATAGAAAAAGAGAAAAGGTCAAGACAAACATAAGGAGGTAAGATGCTACGCACTATCTATCTATCTATCTATCGGACTATTGAGTTTAGTATTTGCTCAAGGTCCATACACGCTATCCTTTGACCTTTCTCAATTTGAGTTTTCAGTTGAGAATGGTTATGATAGGGTAAAGGGAATAGAGATGTCTGCAACAACGGACACACGAGCAACAGCACTTCCGAATAAACATCATTTCTCAAAACAAGCACTTTGGCAACTTCAGCGAACTGAAACATTCAAGGTTAATCTGAATGATGCCTTTGCCGTTGATGCTATTCCTGGTCTTGTTTACGCAGTTGGTGATAGTGGATATATCATAAAACATGACCCGATTACTAATAATTGGATTCGGCTGAATTCACCTACTACTATGAGCCTGATGGGTGCTTTCTTTTTGGACGCTCTGGAAGGGTGGGTCTGTGGTGAAAATGGCACCATCCTTCATACCAACGACGGTGGAAATACTTTTGAGTATCAATATCCACCGACAACTTACTCTATTTCTGATATTCAGTTTTTAGATAACCAAATCGGTTATGCCTTAGTCTGGTTGACTGTAGCGAACACAGGCACACTGTTATGGACTAACAATGGTGGCACTTCTTGGAATTCACGCATAATCCCCAACCTACCGTCGCCCCCTGAACCTGGCTATAAATTTGTCTTGAGCGACTTGGAATTTACCTCTAACACCATAATCCGATGTGAAAAGAGGTGTGCGGATGGTGAGCATATTAGACCTGGGACTCGTTTGACTCCCGCTAACTGCAATCGTATAGTAAGAATAGGTTTTATTGTTTGTTGTAGTATTGTCTGTATAAGTTGTATCAGAAATACCCGAGGCAATTAGGATAAAATCTGGATTCGGATGCTCACGGCGATAAACGGAATATGTTACCCCAGATGTGGGCGGATGCCATACGAGAGTTATATTGCCACGTTGATAGGGTTCCCAAATTAAGTGTAGATTTCCCGGTGGTTTATGGAGAAACCATAATCCCGTAATGCCATCATCAATACCGTATGCAGCATAATCTTTGATACCTCCTTGATTTTCTAATAGTTGATACCACTGACCATTTGGATAAGGATTATGAGATACGAAAGCGACTTCAATGAGACAAGCAGGCATTCTACAATTCCTTATAAAACTAAAAAACTGGGTTTTACACCGCGATTCTGTGCATAAGGAAACATCTGAAGATAATTCCAGGCTCCATTATGAACAGAAGTAGCAAAAGCAAAGCTACCCAAATTAGCGGGCGAATAATATGTTTCCGTGCCATAGGCACTCGGATCTGTTGATGAGTTATTATGAATGCTTACCGCCCTTGAGACCGGGAAATCGGTTTTTTGGCCAATATCGTTTGGTTTTTCCCCATTAGCTATCTGGGCTTTACGTTTAGATGTGAAGACAGGGAAATGATGTTCATCTTGCCTGGTTAGTATTACTGTCCAGCCCATACTATTTAAATCTGCTTCACAGACAAGTGCAATATCAAGATTGAAATCAGACTCATCGGGTTCTTCATTTCCATTTACCCCAGGTGCTCCTGGTTGTGCATCACCACAATGTCCAGGGTCAATACAGACATCATACCAGGATCCCTGTAAGGGCAATGAGAAAATTATAATCAGGTAAATATATTTCCATATGTATTGCATTTTACTCTCCTATTTTTTTCCTTAGCACAGTCTTAACATATCTGGGAAATGAGAAATCAAATGGGTCTGGACCTACTTGTTCCACAATAAGTGATTTGCCATCCGGTAGCCATTTTACCATAGTCTCTACCGCCTTGGTTTTTGTAATTTGTGTTTTTCCAGTGCCATCAATATTTGCAACGAATATTTCAGCATCGGTAATCCACCACTCAGTCATCAACTCCCACTTAAGTGGTTTACAATAAGCGATCATTTTGCTGCCCGGTGAAAGAGAAAAGTGTATCTCATTATAAGGTGAGCCAACATCGATAATTCTTTTATCACCGGTTGTGATATCCACCATACCCAGATAAAAAGGTTCATTTTTACGACCCGTAGAATCAAGACCACATAAAAAGATGTATTTACCATTAGAACTCCATACAAAATCTGAAACATGAGTATGCGTAGTAAGTTTTCTCTTATTTTCACCATTTGGTTTGCAAATCCAGAGTTCATCTTCACCATATAATTGATAGCCTCTAATATATCGTCCTTCTAAAACTTTTTGTTTAAGAAAAGCGATCGAGTTTCCATCAGGTGACCACTTTGGGCTAACTCCGCGGTCATCAATCTGCATGCCTGTACCACTTGCAAGGTTGACAATCCATATGCCATTTACAAATCCTTTTTTAGTTCTAACTTCTGCGCGTAGGTTGCTATCTGGACTAACAACATTGTTCTCTGTGTTATAGAAAAATTTGCCCGCGTTGCCAATGCCAATCGTATCTTCCACTGCTGGCACCTCAATTTTATCCAGCATCAGGTCCTGTGCCCTTACCCCGTTTAAGAAGTCTTCTTGAGCAAAAAGAGGTAAAAGGGTTATTATGGTTAGGATTATTGTGTATCTCATTGTTCCTCCTTTGCCCGGCACTGCCGAGCGGATAAAATTATGGTAGGTAGGTATGTAGGTAGTCGCTATGAATACCCATTAAAAGCATAACCCAGTATATCCAAAAAAAGATCTTCATCAAGAGAGTGCAGAGTTTCAAGACACGGTATCCACCCTAAGAGAATATTCTGGGTTGAAAAAACAAAAAAATTTAATGAATTTTATTTAAAATTAAATTAATTGCCCTTGAAGTTAATTCAGACAAAAAACATATCTCACATCTGGAGGCAGAGAGAAGGTAATCCAGTCGCATAAGATTATACGGGATTAAAATTCCTACTCCAAAAGTATACATCTTCCAGTCGGTCTGAAAGGTGCTTACCGCAAGAGTACAACGACTTTTAGAAGAATCTGGATCATTGCAGATGATTCAATTATAACCACACCTGCAGTAAGGCACAGCGCAGTTGATGTCATTGGCTGGGAGACCCTATTTGGTGATTCTACTGCTAAATATTATTCCCGAGCCTGGCATTGCCTTATATTATAAAGACCCTGCCTGATGATTCTGAACCAGAGTAGGTAGGCTTTTTGGACTTTAGACAAAGATAGGGGGCATTGCCCCCTATCTTGTCCGTAAGTAGTTTATCCTGTTTAATATTGTCTCTTCTAATGCAACAATATTATTCTACCGGTCTTTTTATTATCACCACACTCCAATCTCACAAAATAGACACCGTTTGGCACTATCCGGCCTTGGTTATCTTTTCCATCCCAGATAAAACTATAAAACCCAGCCGGCCTTTTTTCATTCACTAAACGAATAATCTGTCCAGTCGCAGAATAGATTTTGAGCTTAATCTCACCCGATACAGGCAGTTGATAATAAATCCGCACATTTCCCTTTGCCGGGTTCGGCATCGCAAAAATTGAGAAACCACTGATTATATCTCTATCGTGCTCCTCAATTGATGCAACCTCTCTATCCTCCTTTGAAAATTCAAAAACCACAAATCCTGATAGCACTGCCTTAGGTGAAGAGAACTTATCCACCATCAATTCCACAACACCATCAGAATAAACCGTAGGCTCAATAAAGAACCTTTCAATCACCAATCTTCTGCGTGGTAAATCAACGGTCTTTATAGGGGAGTCATCAATCACAACTCCCTGTTTCCAGATCCCATTGGATTCATCTTGGT
>CBFGJP010000112.1:0-6271 GCA_965649105.1 Caldifarciminota bacterium | reverse complement strand
CATACTCACCATCGGAATGAGTAGATCATTGTTTAATGCCCTGAAGATATTGCCCTTGATTCCTGCAGGTAACCGAAGTGGATGGGGATGTAGCACCCAAATCTTCCCTTTATATAAATCAAAGAGGGGATTATACTTGCGGTCAATTACTCGGCTCATAGGCTCTTTTACCCGATGCTCAAGGCTCGGGAAATAACCAGAATATAATGTAGATTTGTTTTTCAACTCGGCCTGTTTTGCCAGCGTATCCGCAACCACCAAAACCATCGGTCGGAATATACCAAGATACTGTCCAGAACCTAAGAGTGGAACGTACTCCTCACTCATTATCACATCCATATTCTTACAGACTTCAATACCGGAAGGACCATTGGTCATTATACTCTTATTTCTATTATGCACCTCCCGACAGATCTTTTCGTTTATCTCCTCAAGGGCAAAGGCAAGCATATAGACCGGGGTAGTATTTATCATTGAGACACTATCATTATGGGCATAGTCATAGGCCTGGTAGTCACCGCGGTCAAGGAAGAGCCCTGCGGCTTGTGGATAACTGTCTAAAACTGCTGTGCACTGGGAATCAATGTGGGCGGACCAGGATGGTATATTTTCAGGATATAGATTTGTATCTGGATTCATTGTCCAGCATTGTTTGAAGCCAGTAATTGTATCACCGTTTGCATATCTTGCTATACAACTATCAAAGGGAAATGTATCACCACCTGTCCTCACCCACATTCTCCAAACCTCACAGGCATTGAAGTATGGATAGGTTCCAACCCCATGGGTGTAAAAGGAATCAATCATCCGCCTGGTGCCTGCATAACTGTAATCAGGATACATAGAGTCAATGTACCACTCATAGTATTTAAGCCCGGTTTCATTATCTCCCACCACCCTCCACTTCGAACGGTCCTGTGGTGCATAGAGACCAAAGAATGGTTTGCTATAGTATTCGGTCCATTTTACTTTAAAGGTTTCGCAGGTATCATACGCCCACAGTTCTTGCCAGGTCCAGGTGCCACTCATAAAAAACCTTCCCTCATTCTCAAGGACATTGGAGTTAGGATGGGGTTTAAAGTATTCTGGATAGCACTCAAGCATCCAGGCAAGGCCGGGCCGCCAATCACCCTGATGGGGAACTATATATAAAGAAGCCCGGGCATGCTTACCAGCCTGCCTGCCCATCCGCAAATAATTATAAGACACATGAAATGTATCCACTGAAGGGTTCTTTATCAACCTGAATGATAACGCCGGCTTCTTCACCTCAAATGGACAAACAAAGGAAATACCATAATCAAATGTGGTATCATAAAGAATTACCGCAGGCAAAACACACCACTTCTGCCTGTATCTAATTTCTTTATAAAAATAATCTCCTATTTTGTATGGTGCATTCTCATCAGTCCAGAATGCACAGTTCATCTTATCAAGCAATGGCAGAGAAAAATCAAGACGGAGTGCCCGGTCATTAGCATCAGGAGGAAAATCTTTCAACCAGACCTCATTATCCCACCTTAAAGTGAGTGTATCCATTGTCCAATTCACCAATGCCTTATGATTGGGAAAGGTAACCGCAAAGACCACCTGCACCAGATTTGCACTTAAACTTGTATCAATATGCGTTACCGTGCCATTGTTCTGTTGATATTCATTGGCAATCAATGTATCACGGAAGATTATCTGCCCTGGTTCACTCGGAGATAATAAACCACCATGCCCTTTCACTGATAATCCCCTTATCACCCCAGTCTGCCTCCAGAAAACTGCCTCCATCTGAATATTACGCAGAACAATTATCGTATCATCACTATAATACTCCACCCGCACCAAATCCACATCACCCATATTTACAGGTCCCAAGTCTGGGTCATAGTTGATTGTTTTATTCCTGAAATAGTTACCATCCTCAAAATGGATATTATATTTACCCCCTGGAAGCACACCAGCCCGAGATAAATGAAAATATCCAGCACCATAAGATGGATGGTGATAACTTACTGTATCCAGCACAATGCTTGTGTCATTTTGATAGACCGCCCTGATGTGGACTCCATTGGTCCTTACACCCTCAACCCTTGTAAACCCATAACAGAGTGTTGCTGATTGTGCAAATTGCACAAAACCTAAGCATAAAAATACTACAATAAACATCAAGAGATTTCTTTGAATAGCCATCTTAACTCCCTCCTTTATTTTAACTCTATGGTTTTTGTCGTTACGACAGTTCCATCAGTTTCCAATCGGCAGAAATAGACACCAGGTGAAAGCAGATTCCCTCTATCATCGGTCCCATCCCAGGTAATTTTGTCTGATTGTCTAATTGTCTCATAGTCCCATTGTCTAACCAATCTGCCGGTGACATCATAAATCTTAAGGGATATATTTTGACTCTTATCACCTATCTGATATCTGATATCCAATCTGTTGTGGAAGGGATTGGGATAAACCGTAAGTTGAGGCTGGGCAGACACCTGTCGGGTATGACCGCTCTCTTCTATCCCCGCGACATTCCCATCCTGGTCGGTCTTGATGAGATAAACATTTGAACCATCAATCCAACCCGTCTCTCCTGCAATGATATATCCTCCATCCATCGTCTGCTTCACAGAATTACCGCGTGCATTTGCACCAGGAAGCAATGGCCTATACTCCCTAAGCCAGAGCGTATCACCTATGGAGTCGGTCTTTAAAAGAAAGACAGTTCGCAGAGTATCCAACCAGAAAATATACTCCCCTGTTACAACATATCCACCATCTATGGTCTGTTGCCCGGAAAATGCAATAAGCCCACCATTGGGACCAACATAAATCCTTACCCAGACTACATTTCCAAGAGAATCAGTCTTTATAAGGCGATTCCCACCCCATGCCACATGACAAATAATGATATAACCACCATCGGTAGTCTGCTGAACAGAATGGCCCATAGCGATATCACCACCATAAATTTTGGTCCAGAGTGTATCTCCGAGCGAGTCGGTTTTTATCAAACAGACATCCCCGGGATCCTGTGTCTGAGTATAGTAACCGGTAATGGCATAACCACCATCAGAGGTCTTCTGCAATGACATACCTACTGAATTAGTTCCATCATAATAAACCTTGTTCCACTCTACATTACCCACAGAGTCAGTCTTAATCAGATAAACAGGGTCTAAATCCCACTCTAACGCACCGCCACCTGTGATAACATACCCACCATCTAAAGTCTGCCTGACACAATAGCCAATCTCAGTATCCGGTCCACCATAGGTCTTTGTCCAGAGCGTATCACCAAGGGAATCGGTCTTAATAAGATAAATTTGATAACCATTCCCAAAAGAATTGGTGAATCCCACGACAATATAGCCACCATCAGTAGTCTGCTGGACATACAGACCCCACTCATCACCACTCCCACCATAATTCCTTGTCCAGAGCGTATCACCAAGGGAATCGGTCTTGATAAGATAAATCTGAAAACCATCACCAAAGGAATCGGTGTATCCTACAACAATATAGCCACCATCAGTAGTCTGCTCTACACAATATGCCTTATCAATGCTCGCCCCACCATACACCCTGCGAAAGGTTATCTGTGCAAAGCCTGTGCCGATGAAGAATATTAAAACTAATACATACGGCACAAAGTGAAACAGATTAAAATCCTTTCTTTGTATAACCATCTTAAACCTCCTCGTTTATCTTAATTTTATAATTTTTCTCATCGGAACAGTTTCACCGGCCTCCAATCGGCAGAAATAGACACTAAGGGGAAGTGGATGTCCTGCAGTGTCGGTTTCCTCCCAGACTTCCAACAATTGTAATTGGTTAAGTAATTACATAAACCTGTGTCTCAACCCAAATCCAATGACTATGCCTATTATTTTAGGCATTTAGGTATTTTGGATTTTAGACATTTTCATTTATCCTTTAATACTTTTACCCCGGGTAGTTCTTTTCCCTCAAGATATTCAAGGGACGCACCACCGCCGGTAGAGACATGGCTGATCTTTGATTTGAGATCAAATTTTTCCAGTGCTGCAACTGAATCTCCCCCACCAACAATAGAGATTGCACCATTTTCCGTTGCCCCGGCAATTGCCTTTGCCACTTCTTCTGTTCCCTTTGCATAATCATCAATCTCAAATACACCCATTGGACCATTCCAGACAATCGTTTTTGCATTCTGTATAAATTTTTTTATCTCAGCGATTGACTTCTCGCCAATATCTACACCAGTTGCATCCTGCGGGATATTTGCTACACTCACCGTCCCGATTTTTTGACCCGGTTTTATTTCCTTAGCAATGACTACATCTTCAGGTAGGTAGACCTTTGGATTTCCGAGCAAAGGTATTGTTTGACCAATAAATTCGTCTTCGCACAGTGATTTACCAATATTCAATCCCTTTGCCTTATAAAAAGTAAAACACATCCCGCCACCAATCGCAAGATTGTCAACCTTATCAAGAAGATTTTTCAAAACGCCAATCTTCGTTGAAACCTTTGCACCACCGATGATTGCAAGGAGTGGTCTTTTTGGATTTTTTAATGCGGATTCAAGATATTGTAGTTCCTTCTCCATCAAAAATCCGCAGGCAGGATTTTCAAAAAAATGGGTGATTGCCTCAACCGAGGCATGGGCACGGTGTGCGGCGCCAAAGGCGTCATTTATGTATATATCAGCAAGAGAGGCGAGTTCCTTTGCAAAATTTTGATCATTTTTTTCTTCTTCAGGGTGGAACCTCAAATTCTCAAGGAGCAATACATTGCCGGGCCTCATCCCATCTACAATCTTTTTCACCTCCGGACCCACGCAGTCAGGTGCAAATTTTACTTCTCGGTTCAATAACTCACTCAACCTCTTTGCTACAGGTTTTAAACTCTGCTTTGGGTCAAATTTTCCCTTAGGCCTGCCGAGATGACTGGCAATTATAGGAATGCCACCATTCTCAAGGATATATTTTATTGTCGGTAGCGACTCCTGGATCCTTGTATCATCGGTTATATTCTGATTTTCATCAAGAGGCACATTAAAATCAACCCGCAGTAAGACCTTTTTGCCCCTTAGCAACAGGTCTTTTACTGAAAGCTTAGACATCACTCTCTCCCGATGATATATTCAAGTAAATCAATTATTCTGAGGGAATATGCCCATTCATTATCATACCAGGCAAATGTTTTAACAATATTTCCATTTACCATAGTGAGTTCTGAGTCAAAAATTGATGAATGGGGATTACCGACAAAATCAACCGAGACCAGAGGTTCTTCGCAGTATTCGAGATATTTACCAAGCGGCCCTTGTGCAGCATTCTTAAAAGCCTTGTTTACCTCTTCCTTTGTCGTTGCCTTCTCAACCTCACAGACAAAATCACAAATTGAAACATTGGCCGTGGGAACCCTTATCGCCACACCATCAAGTTTTCCCTTTAGTTCTGGGAATATTTCACCAATAACTTTTGCAGCACCTGTAGAAGTTGGAATCATTGAAAGACCCGCTGCCCGTGCCCGTCGCAGGTCCTTATGGACTAAGTCAAGAATTCTCTGGTCATTTGTATAGGCGTGGATAGTGGTCAGATAACCTTTCTTCACGGTAAAATTCTCATGCAATACTTTAACCATAGGTGCAAAACAATTTGTGGTGCAGGAGGCATTTGAAACTATGGTGTCCCTTTTGGGGTCGTATTTGTCTTCATTTATGCCCATAACAATAGTGGGAACCTTTGGTTCACCCTTGGCCGGTGCAGTAACTACCACCCTTTTTGCACCATTCTTCAGGTGTATTTCACACTGGGTTCTTTCGGTGAATTTGCCGGTGGCCTCAATCACATAGTCTATACCAAGTTCTTTCCATGGTAATTTTGTAGGTTCTTTTTCCGATAGAACTTTATATTCCTTACCATCAACCACAAAGGCATCAGATTTTGCCTCAACCTTCGCCTCAAATTTTCTATGAACTGAATCATACTTTAATAGATGGCCAAGGGTCTTTGCATCGCTTATATCATTTATCACAACAAATTCAAACTTATCACTTTCATAACCGGCTCTAAAAACGAGCCTGCCAATTCTTCCAAAACCATTGATTGCAACCTTTGGTTTCATTAAGACCTCCTATGTTGAATTTGGATATAATTTAGTTATAATCATGGAACTAATGGCATTTAAAGATTGGAAACAGGGGGGACGCCATAAGTCCTGGGCTACGAGCCCGAGAAGGAGTCTGTCCCCTGCTTTCTCCATTCCCAATAAGTTGGTTGGGACGTAGATCCCGTATCAC
>CBFGJP010000111.1:0-6331 GCA_965649105.1 Caldifarciminota bacterium | reverse complement strand
CCCAGGACTTATGGCGTCCCCCTGTTTCCAATCTTTAAATGCCATTAGTTCCATGATTATAACTAAATTATATCCAAATTCAACATAGGAGGTATTATGAAGAAAGGGGCAATTGCTCTAATTGCTATCGTTTTGCTGGCGGGTGCATATGATTTGAATGGTCGTATCGGTATGGGACTGGGTTTCACACCCGATGTCTATCAGGAAGGAGCAGGTGAATTGATCTCTCTGCCCGTGATTGACCTGGCAGTAACAAGGATTGGATTAAATTCTAATGTTGTTTTAGAACCAACCTTCCAGTTTACATTAAAAAATGCAAATGACAATACAAGTATAAACCTTGCCATAGCAGGACTCGTTAACTATTTATTAAAAGGGCATCAGAAGACAAATCTTTATGCAAAGGCGGGCTTTGGATTTTTGCTTTTCTCGCCAGGCGGTGGTGGGGATAGCGAATTTGGATTCAATCTTCCCTTCGGGTTCGGACTTGAGCATTTTGTAAGTGAACATTTTTCATTGAACCTTGCTGCTATCAGTGGCTTTACTTTCATCTCAAACCCACCATCAGGGGGCGATACTTATATGGAAGTCAAAATTGGCAATGCCAAACCATTTGCATTTTATATGGTTTGGTATTATTAATATAATCTATTGTATGGAGGCTGGTTTTTTTATCCAGCCTCCTATGCCAAATAAATTCTGGAAATGTCATATAAGTATATTGACCACACCGCGGATTTAGGAATTGAAGTTGAGGCACACTCCATAGAAGAACTATTCATTAATACTGCCCGCGCAATATTTGAAACCCAAATTAAAGGCAGGATATCTAAAAAAGAAAAAATAAATTTTGAAATAAGAAGTGTATCATTGGATGAACTCCTCATTCAATGGTGCCGAGAATTATTATACAATTTTGCCGTAAAAGGATTTATCCCCGCAGAGTATAATATTAAAATAAATCCAGATTATGAACTCAAGGCTAAATTAGATGGCGATATTTTTGATAAGAATAAACACCAAATAAAATTAGAAATCAAGAATGTTACTTATCACAAACTCAATGTTAAAAAAATAAATGACCACTACCTTGCTCAGGTTATATTTGATGTATAAATTCTTTTTAAACAACATCACTGTGTTTTTTAATACCTTGACAGAAATACAAAAATTGTTATAATATATATCATGTCTTTTGTAAATATCATCAAACCTAACACAAGGGCGAAAAAAGTTACTCGTCAGTTATTTAGGTCCGTTCCGGCCAATGGATACTATACAAATTACTATATTTCAATTTTAAAAAATATATCACAGTATTTTAAAAACTTTATAGGAGTGGTTAAATGACCCACTGGATATTTAGACCCGGTCGGGTCCGAAAAGAATCCCTCACACTTTATTTATCCCAGCCTTCATTAAGTGCAAATCGTTATTTAGAAACGATCTTTAATAACTTCATTAAAAAATGCTCAAAACAAGAAACAGAATTTTATAATATAATTGAATCTTTTAATTTGTTACAAAAAACCATAGCGAAAGGAGGTGATAGTAAAGAAAAAAATCATTTAGTCATAAGCGCTTATTATAGAAAAAGGGGGTCAAAATGAAAAAAATAGCGCTATTAATATGTATTATCACAGGCACATTAACCTTTGCTGCCCAGCGGGTTGTGGTATGTGAAGAATTTACTGCAACCTGGTGCACATACTGTCCCGGTGCAGCGCGTGCGCTGGATGAAATATATGAGAGAAGTTATGATTCGGTGGTGGTGATTGCATACCATTCCTCTACAAGCGACCCATTTTATTCGCCAGAAGCCGCAGCACGGTTAAGCTACTATAGTGTCTCAGGTTACCCTACGACGATTTTTGATGGTGCCAAGAGGGTCGTGGGTGGTGTCCATACTGGCACATTATATGCCTGTTTCCTTGATACTGTAAAATATCGGCTTACAATATCAAGTCCACTCACCATTGATCTAACCTGTTCATATGACACAATCGCCAATACCGGAACTGTCAATGCCACAATCCAGAACACAACTTCCAACACCATAAATGGAACCCTTCATTTCGTGATTGTTGAAAACAACATTCCCTATAACTGGCAGGGGATGACAAAACTGGATTTTTTAATGAGGGATATGCTGCCAGACCAGAATGGTGAGGCAGTCACCATACCTGCCAATGGTAGTATCAACCGTTCAAGAGGCTTCTCAATTGGTGCCTCCTGGCAGGAAAAGAATTGCAAAATCGTTGTATTTGTCCAATCTTCTACAAGGGAGATATACCAGGGTGCAGAGATTGGAGTCGTGCCAATACCGGATATTGAATACGATGGAATCAAGTATCACGAAACGAGTGGGAATAACAATCGCTGGGCAGAACCAGGCGAGGCAATAAGGATGTATGTGTATGGAAAGAACCAAGGCAATGGAATTTATTCAGGCGGTGCTACTGTGAGTTGTTCAGACCCCTATATTACTATCAGCAGTGCGACCCCGCAATCGGTCTCAATCGGACCCGGTGATGTGGATACAGTCAATATATGTGATTTTACAATCAGCACAAGTTGCCCTTCACCACGCCAGGTCTCATTCGTTGTGAACTTCGGCACCCATTCAGATACCTTCCCATTTATCGTTACCAGAACCCCTGGTTTCTCGGATAACATTGAGGCAGGACAGGGCAACTGGACCCATTCGGGTATAAATGACAACTGGCACATAACAACCTACAAAAGCCATTCACCTACCCATTCCTGGTATTGTGGGGCTGAGTCAAACCACCAATATACAAACGAAAACGACGCCTCTCTTATGACCCCTTATTTTGTTGCAACACCAGACAGCAATCTTTATTTCTGGCATCAATACCGAATGGAACAGGGCTGGGATTATGGGCACTTAGATATTGATAATGGCTCAGGTCTATGGAAAACAATAGGGGTATTCACCGGTAACCAGACTTCCTGGAATCAATATACATACTCTCTGCAACAATATTCCGGCCAGACCATAAGATTAAGATTCAGATTCTTAAGCGATGGTAGTGTTGTCGATGAAGGGTGGTATATTGATGATGTGAATATCCCGAGTCCAGTAGGGATTAAGGAATCTGATGGCAAAAATGAGATTACGGTATTGCGCATAAATCCCAATCCATTCAGCAACCAGACCATCATCAAATACCAATCCAATGTCAACTCTGATAAACCCGTATCAATCAATATCTACGATGCCTCTGGAAGACGCATTAAGTCCCTGAATCTAAAATCAACGATTATCTGGAATGGTGATGATTTAAATGGTAAAAGACTACCTTCGGGTATCTATTTTGCAGAACTGGAAGATGAAACAGCAAAACTCCTGCAGAAGGTTATAATCGTGCGGTAAAATTGTCTGGGGGAGGATGAAAATCCTCCCCCTAAATAAAAGGAGGTTATGTGAATTACAGAATCTTTTTATTGTTTTTGACAGTTATTACACCATTATTTGCCCAATACAGTTTTGAATTTGTGTGCACAAGTGATACATTCCAGACTGGAACAGATTATTTTGTTTATTACTTCCGCCTCACTAATACCGGCTCCCAGCCAGATACCTATGCATTTGATTGTCGAGTGGTTGATAGTGTGCCTGGATGGTTTGAAATTTACTGTGCTGGTGGGCAATGCGCCGAGCCCGGGATAATTCTGTACGATTATCTTACACCCGGAGCCGTGGATACCGGGATTGACATATCAATTTATACTGCAGCCGGCATTTGGGGTACTGAAACTGTTAATCTTCTGGTCTGGTCGCTACACAATCCGAATTTAAGGGATTCCATAAATGTCTATGCAGCAATGGAACAGGCAGTGGACGAAAAGAAAACAGAAGAATTATTTAATAAAGTAAATCTCTATCCCAATCCATTCACAAATCACTGTGTGATTAAATTCCAAGTATCAAATGGGAATATAGGACAAGGCTTAATCCTTGCGATATATGATGTCTCAGGTCGGGTTGTGAAATCATTTAACCATTTAGCCGATTCTCCATTTAGCCAAATCATCTGGTATGGGGATGATGACAATCACAGAAAAGTTCCTGAAGGTGTTTATTTTATAGAATTACATAATGGCAAAGATAAAATTCAAAGAAAGGTGATAAAGATTAGATGAAAAAATTGATAGCATTATGTGGCATTTTATTTTTAATCTCCTGTTCCGATGCACCGGAGATTAAAAAAGAACCAGCAAATAGAATCGTCCTCGCTGAATTTTTTACCTTTGCCCGTTGTGTATACTGTCCCTATGCCGAAGAGGCACTTGATAGTCTATCAAAAGAATTCAAAGATAGTCTAGCAATAATTGCACACCACAGGCGGGTCTTGGGTGATACATTGAGTCCTTTTTATGTTGCAGTAAGGGAGTCCCTATATTCAATCCAAACTTCTCCAGTCGTTGTATTTGATGGTCTTTATAATGTCCAGACTGAAAAGCCCGAGGATGATTATCCAACCTATAAGAATTATATTACGACTGAGAGGGGTAAAAAGACCGGTCTGCGTTTGAATCTTGAAAAGGAGATTGAAGGAAGCATGGTCTCACTGCAGGTGAAGGTTGTTGCTGTTGATTCAATTGTATCATCGGATTACCGATTATTTATCGTTCTTAGCGAAGATAGCGTCTATTTTAAACAAACCGGTGCGCCTGATTCAATATTTTATTTCGTTATGCGCAAGATGATACCGGATGAAAAAGGGATTAAAATCAATCCTGCATTTCCTGATTCAATAATAGAAGAAATGAACTTTGTGCTACAACCGACCTGGAATGCAGACAGACTCAATATAGTCGCATTTGTCCAGGATATGCTAACAAAGGAGGTTATTCAGGCAGTAGCAGCAAGATTAAAAGATTAAAAGAGTAAATAATTATTTTAATAAAGTCCAAAAAGAAAATGTGTTTAGAGGTTTCATTTATTAATTTAAGACTTAAGTCTTCAATCGATTGTTTTTTTTATTTGACAAATAATAGGAAATGAATATAATTATGTTATGATTATTGTGGACCGTTTCACGGTTCATAAAGGAGCGCGGAAATGATTTACCGCGCTATTAGACCCGGTCGGGTCTATGGGCAAGGACAGCCACAAACCACAATTTTATTTTACAACAATCAGATAGTTTACAATTCCCAATTATCTTACATAATTCCATACATAGATAAAAATGGTTTAAAAATTAAGGTTGGCGTGCTAGTAAAAGATGGTTTGAAGGTTTGGGTTGGGATGCTGGTTATACAAACAAGGAGGTCTTATGCCCAATCCCTGGGATAAAATCGTTGGAACAAAAGAGTATAATAAAAACTATGAAAGGCTTATCAAGGTCGCCCGGCAAAAGGGTTATGTCTTCAATAAAAAGATAAGCCGGGTAAAGAAGGTGATTGGTTTGATGACGATGAATTATCTTGAATATGGCAAATACTACTGCCCCTGTAAACAGAGTGAACCATTAAATCCAGAAGAAGATGTGCTCTGCCCTTGTCCAACAATGGATGAAGAGGTCAAAAAAGATGGACACTGTTTTTGTGAATTATTCTTTGCAAAGGAGAAAAAATGAATAACTACGAAAAAATGTGGCAGGAGTTAGGGCTTGATGTAAATCTGCACAATGAAGTCCTGAATTATATAAATAAAGGTTTTCAGAATACCGTTGGCAAACAAAAAAATCGTCCTAAAACAATGGAGTATTTTGATAATGTGCTCCATGAATCGCATAGCGGTCGGGTTGCCGAATTGATTGAAGAAAAATCAAAGGGAAAGAAGATCGTGGGATTTTTCTGTATCTATGTACCTGAGGAAATCATAATGGCACTTGATCTGATTCCGATTGCATTATGCGGAGGGACAAATTTTTCAGTCCCTTATGCTGAGAAGATGTTGCCGAGGGACATCTGCCCCCTGGTGAAATCTACTTTGGGACTTGCCTTTTCCAAGACCTGCCCTTATGCACCGATAAAAAGCCTTGCAGTAGGTGAAACGACCTGTGATGCAAAGAAAAAGGTCTGGGATATTCTCGCCCAAAAGGTGAATTTTCATATTATGGAATTACCTCAGAAAAAGAATATGATTGATATCCATCTCTGGGAGGATGAAATCCATTCATTTGTGGAAAATCTTGAAAAACTTGCCGAGAAGAAACTGGATCCGTTTGTCTTAAAAGAAAAAATTGAGATAATGAACAACAAGAGAAAGGCACTCCAGCGTCTTGCCAAACTGCGTATAAAAGAGCCAACACCGATAAGCGGCCTTGATGCTTTAGTCGTTATGCAGGCAGCATTG
>CBFGJP010000110.1:0-6413 GCA_965649105.1 Caldifarciminota bacterium | reverse complement strand
TTTATTTCTTCTTTTAGTTTATCAGTGCTACTTTTTAAAGGCAGGTATTGTGTTCGGTAAAAGTAATAGCCAAAGATTAAAAGGATGATGATGATAACATAGGGAATGTATCTCATAGGTTCTCTATCGCCTGTTTTATATATTCAATTCTAATCAGGGATTCCTCAAGTCTTTTCTCTTCTTTTTCCCGGACCTCGGCTTTGACCTGGTCAATATATTTCGGGTTATTCAATCGGTTCTTCAGTTCATCAATCCTCTTCGTCAAAAAGTTAATCTCGCCTTCAAGCCTTTTCTTTTCTTTCTCTATATCTATCCCTTTCAATAGCACATAACATAAAATCCTGGGCAGGACGATGGTTGCCGAAGGTGCCTTAGGTTTTGCTCCAAAGACAACGCTGTTTATCTTTGCCAGTTTCTGGAATAATTGTGTATTGGAATCGAAAAATTTTATCCGCTCTTCATCTGTTGCTATGACGATGTTCAGGGTCTCGTTTGGCGGGATGGAAAATAGCCCACGAATATTTCTCAATTCTTCAATCAGTTTTATAAATTCTTCGACTACCGGTGTCGGTTCAGGAATGTCAATTATCTCTGGATACGCATCAAGGAGTATGCTCTTTTCTCTATGGGTGAATTTTTGATACAGTTCTTCGGTTATGAAGGGAAGGAATGGATGGAGGACCTTCAGCAGTTGTCTTAAAAGATATTTTGAAACATTCTTTTTATTATAGGGCGGTATTTTTATTATCTCCAGATACCAGTCACAAAATATATGCCAGACAAAATCATAGAGTTTTTTACTCAGTGCATTCAATTCAAAATTTTTGTAATGATATTCCCCATCCTTTAATAACTTATTGAACTGGTTTATTATCCAGATGTCAAAGTCAGAGAGCTCATCAGGGAATTTTTCAGGTATTTCAGGGAATGATGTGTATAAAAGTCTGCTTGCATTCCATAGTTTATTACAGAATTTTCTTCCCACATCTATTGATTTTTCGCTATAAAGCACATCCTGCTCACGGGGTGTGATAAGCATAAGTCCAAATCTCAATGCATCCGCACCATATTTATCAATCAAATCCATCGGTTCAGGTGAATTGCCTAGACTCTTTGACATCTTCCGTCCTTTTTCGTCACGGATCATGGGATGGAAAACCACATTACTGAAAGGAATATTTTTTGTGAACTCAATCCCGGCCATTATCATTCGGGCAACCCATAGATAGATAATGTCCCAGCCCGTGGCAAGGGTCTGGGTTGGATAGAATCTTTGATAATCGCAAGTTTGCTCGGGCCAGCCCAGTGTTGCAAAGGGCCAGAGCCAGGATGAAAACCAGGTATCAAGAACATCTTCGTCCTGATATATATCAACTGAACCACAATAAGGACACCTTTCCGGCATTTTCTCGGAGACGATTATACCCTTTGCGTTTTCTTCTTTATAACAGTCTTTACAGTAGTATATCGGTATCCGGTGTCCCCACCATAATTGTCGTGAGATGCACCAGTCTTTTACATTTTCAAGCCAGTGGTTGTACAGATTCACCCATCTTTTTGGATATATCTTTATCTTTCCATTTTTAACAACCTCGAGTGCTGGTTCGGCAAGTGGTTTCATTTTGACAAACCATTGTTTTGATAATCTCGGTTCAATCGGCGTCTCGCACCGCTCACATATCGCCAGCGGTACAGTATAATTTTCAATTTTTTCCAGAAGTTTTAATCGATCAAGGTGTTCGATAATTTTTTTCCTTGCCTCAAATCTCTCTGTGCCTTTATATTCCCCTCCATTCTCATTGATAGTGCCATCCGGATTCATTATATTCACAATCTGGAGATTGTGTTTCTTTGATAATTCAAAATCAAATAGGTCATGGGCAGGGGTAACTTTAAGTGCACCGGTTCCGAATTCCGGGTCAACATAACTATCGGCGATTATTGGTATCTCCCGGTTCATTATCGGCAGAATTGCAGTTTTGCCTATAAGGTTTTTATATCTTTCATCATTTGGATTAACGCAGATCGCGGTATCACCCAGCATTGTTTCAGGTCGGGTCGTAGCGACGGTGATAAAGTCATTAGAATTTTTTATTGGATATCTAATGTAATAAAGTTTTCCTGCTTTACTTTCTGTTTCAACCTGTTCATCAGATAATGCAGTGAGACATCTCGGACACCAGTTGATGATTCTCTCACCGCGATAAATCAATCTTTTATTATAAAGGTCAACAAAGACTTTAATAACTTTTTTTGAATATTCTTCAGAAAGGGTAAAGTGTTCTCTTGTCCAGTCTAATGCACAGCCCATCTTTTTCAACTGCATCCGGATGACATTCGCATATTCTTCTTTCCATTTCCAGACCTCTTTTAAAAACCCTTCCCTTCCTAAATCTTCTTTTCTTATTCCTTTGGGCAGGAGCCTTTCTTCTTCAACCTTTACCTGGGTTGCAATCCCTGCGTGGTCCATACCGGGCACCCAGAGTGTTTCATACCCGCACATTTTTTTATATCTAATCAGAACATCCTGAATGGTATTATTGAGAATATGGCCCAAAGTGAGCCTTCCGGTAACATTGGGTGGGGGGATGGTTATTGTATAGGTTGGTTTGTTTGAATTAAGATTCGGGGTGAATAAATGCTCTTTTAGCCAGAAATCATATATTCTGTCTTCAATCCCTTTTGGTTCATAACGTGATGAAAAATCTGCCATATCTTAAATATACATAGATTCTTTTCAATGTCAATACATCCTTATTTTTCACAATCTCGCAGTATATAACTGATAGTTATTGGTTATTGGTCATAGTTGCCAGTATGGTCATTTGTTTGTGGTCTAAAGTGTATCAGCTTGCTGATGCCTCATTAATTAGATCCGCAATCCGAAATGCCTTTTTGGGGATTTGCTCTGTCACTTCTGGCACTTCGGGCAATACCGTGTTGACCGATTGCCTATCTTTGTCAAAACAATAGTTTTACCACATTTTTTACACGGTTCACCTTCACGGTCATAGACATACAAGAAATTCTGGAAGTTTCCACTCTTTCCATCTGTTCTTTTATAGTCCGAGACCGTTGTTCCACACTCATCAATCCCTTTTCTCAATACCTGTTTCATTGCCAGAAGGAGTTTGAATATCTCATCAGTCTTTAAAGTGTTTGCCCTTCTTGTTGGTCTTATTCCGGCATGGAAGAGTGCTTCATCCGAATAAATATTTCCAACACCTGCACATATACACTGGTCAAGCAATACAGATTTTATCTTTGCCTTGCGGTTTTTTATTTTGTCTTTGAAATAATTAAAATCGTATTCTGGTGATAGTGGTTCAAAACTGAGATTAAAAAATCCCTTTAAAATCTTTGGTCTTTCATTTTCTTTTATCAGATATACCCTTCCTAGTGCCCTTGGCTCACAGAAAACAAGCAACTTATCTTCCAAGCCTATTATCAATCTCACAAATTTTGTTTTTTCATTAAATTGGATTATTTCTAAATTAGAATTTAAAGATTGTTTGGGATTTGAGATTTGAAATTGGGGATTTTTCAGAACGAATATCCTTCCTGACAACCTTAAATGGAATATCAGTTTTTTTTCATTACTCAAAACAATTATCAGATATTTCGCCCTTCTTGTTACATTTATGATTGTTTCATTAATTATGCATTTGCAGAATTTATCAGGTGCAGGATATCCAACAATGTCCTTTCTAAAGATTTTGCAATCAGTGATCTTTTGATTTATTATCTCTGATTTTAATTCCCTTTTTATCGTTTCTACTTCCGGTAGTTCGGGCATTATTTTTTGAAAAGATCCTTAAATTTATTTTCGAGTTCTTTCTTCTTTTTATCAAATTCATCTTTTATCTTGCCCTTCAGTCGTTCCTTTATTTTGTTTGTATCAAGTTTAAACTGAGGAGCCAGTAATTTCCCGCTAGCGATTAAATCAACCGTTGCTCTTCCCTGTGGGTCGTAGTATAATATCCAGTCACCACGATAACTCTTCAGGATATCAGATTCCCTTTTGTTTAATGTGAGCGTAATCGCAAGATTCATCATTCCATCAAGTTTTATCCAGCCATTTACAAGAAACTTTCCTATGTCGGTTTCCATAGACCAATCTTCAATATTTGACCTTCCATTTTCAATCTTGAATGAGCAGACAATGTCGTTTATCGGAATTATCTTTTTATCTTTTAATCCCAGCCAGTCACAGAGTTTGTTCAAAAATTCAAAGTTGTTGAAGGCTCCATTTCTGAGTTTCACATTACCACTTGCCGTGAGATTTGCAATCACCTGTTTCTGTCCAAAACCTTTTCCCTGGAAGTTATTAACACCCGAGAGTGTTCCCTGTAGATTTTCAAATTTCAAGAATCTTTTGAGAAACATCTGGACATTTATATTTGTCATTCTTGTATTTATCCGGTAGGGTTCAGGGCTATTGGTGTTATAGTAAAGGTCAAACTCCACCTGACCATCAAATGTCTCGGCTTTGCAACCTTTTACATCGATTATGCCGTTTTCAAATTTGAATGATGTGTTGATATTTTTGAATTCCATATCCATACCCGTTAGTTTGTTAATCCAGAAATTGCCCAGCAGCGTTATCGGTATCTCTTTTTGTTCTGTCTTCTTTTCCTGTTTTGTCTTCGGGAATAGTTCATCAAGGTCAATGAGGTTAGAAGTATTTTTTATCTGGATAACGGGTTTGTTGAAATTTGATACATAACCGCTAAATGAAAAATCAGATCTGCCAATATGCCCGGAGCATTCAGAAATTTTTGCCCCATCATTCTGGAGTGTTCCCTTCATCTTCAAGTTCGTTATGGGTTTTACAAATCCAATGCCGTCAATTGTGCAGTCGACAATTGTATAATCACCAAAATAATTTGGTTTTTCAACATTCCCTTTTAACGCAATATTTATATTTGCGGTTCCGGATAGTTTCATTCCGCTTGTCTGGGCAGAGAATTTTTCAACATCTTTTAAGTTTAATGCTATTTTCACAATCAAATCAAGCAGGGGATTTTTTAGATTATTCACCCCACCGTTTATATCAAATCTTGATGTTCCATATATCCCCTGGATAATGATATTTTTTATTGAGTTAATGTCAAAGGCAAAACTGCCATTAATCTTCTGAACCGGCTGGTTTAATTCCTTTAATTTCACTTCAATATTTACGAGTTCGCATTTTCCGTTTACCTTTGGGTCTTTAGTTGTGCCCAGGATTGTGGCATCAGCCCTTATTGAACCGGATAGTTTTTCCGGCCTTGATTTTTGTGGTATTAAACCGATTATTTTTGTTAAATCAAAAATATTCAGATTCGCATGCAAATTTAATAACTCGGATTTTTCTACTGTTCCACTTATCTTCGCTTTAACCGTGCCGTATTCCACATTAATTTCCTTTATGTCGATATTCCTGGTCAGGGTATCATACTCAATTTTATTATCAATATCCAATGTAAGTGTTGGGAAATCTTTTATTTGATAAATATCTATACCCTGGTTGCCCTCTATTGAAATCAAACTCTTTTTGAAATTTATTTTCTGATTTACATTTTTTATCTTATATTCAGCCTTTGAGATCGCATCCAGGTAATTAATCTCTGTTTTTGAAATTTCTATTTTATCAACCGCAACTTTGAAACCCGGTCCTTCGGTCTTTTGTATTTTCGGTATTGCGATATTGTAATAATTATCTTTGTTTCGTTCAATATTTATCACCGCACCATTTGTTGAGATACTGTTTATTACGATCTGTCTTTTAAATAAGGGGAGCAGTTTCAAATTAAGGTTTATCTTTTCTATATTCATCATTTTCTGAACAGTAAATCCCGGAGGATTTTTTAAGGAGATTTTATCAATTCCTATGGCAATCTTGAATCCTAATTTTAACGATACATTGCCCACCTCAACTGGATAGTCCAATGTCTGAGACAACATTTTTTCTACGACACTGCGCAGGTATGACGGTGTGAGCAAGGAATTTATTGCAATATAACCAATCACAAAAATAAATACCAGCACACCGATTATTATGCTGAGGATTTTCAAAATTTTTTTCATACTGCCCTCCTTGATTTTAAATAAAGTGGGTGTTCGGAAATTCCTAAACACCGCATTTTCCATATTTTGCAGAAACCCCATTTTTTTAATTACCTCCGTAGCATCGGGATTGACAGTCCGCCAGTCCGCCACACCACCTGGCGGGATGGCGAATACTGTTATTAAAATTCCCAATGCTACACTCCCCTTGACATCGCCTTTTTTTAATGTATAATACTACACCAAGGAGGCAAATGTCAAATAGACAACTTAATTTCATGGACTTCTACATCGCCCGAACCATCACACCTGATGACCCAATAAAGCAAATCTTTGATGCCATTGATTGGCAAGGAATAGCAAAA
>CBFGJP010000109.1:0-6477 GCA_965649105.1 Caldifarciminota bacterium | reverse complement strand
CATTCCAGTGTTGTTTTAGCAAAAAACTACTTCTATCTAACTTATCGAGCAGAACCTTTAAATTATTAATGTTTTGCAAACAATTTTCAAATACTCTGAGTGTGTCATCATAGAAAATTTTGATGCGTGAGAAATCAGGAAGAGCCAGATGAACAAAATCCTTCTGCAGATAGAAGACATCAAGTTTGTTTAATAGAATTTTTAGCCTCGCAACACCTGATTCCAAAGTACCAAAAGCCGAAGTCATCTGTGTTAATATTTGATTGAATTCAATGACAATTGGTGCGACGAATTCCTGATATTGAATGCTGTGGCTCTTTTCCAGTTGAGAAAACACAGCAAGAGTTTTCAATTTTGCAATAATCTTTGAACCGATCTCAATTACATTTTCAATGATCAGCATTTGTTCCTTCAGCAATTTTTTAAAATTCGAAATCTTGTCAGCAATTATACTGCGATTAGAAAAAATTTGATTGATATCCATTTTAATACCGGCAATTTTGCTCATTATCGAATTCAAATTATCAACCTCGCCGGTATTATTAAGAATTAGTTTATATAATTTGTTGACCTGATTGATAATGTCATGTAGTTCTGCTAAAAGTTCTGAAGATAACAGATGCGGGCGAGTGCCAATATTTATTTTTTTCAAAATTCTTAAATTTTCACTGAGTAAATATTTAAGTTGCTTTGTCACACAAGGATTTTTATCACGATAATGTTTAGTAGTGGCAATATTATATATTTCATAAAGAATCTGAGAAAGACTGATAATCTCAGAGCCCCTTACGGACATTTCATCAACTGTATACAAAGCATCAGCGAGTTGCTTATCAACGCTGCTCACCCGCTGGTTTATTTTTGCCTCAAGTTCAGCGAAAATCTCACTACCTTGCTCGGTGGAGCGGATAATTTTTTTGAGTAATTCTATCGATTCACTAACTGACTTAAGGGATGATAAAAAATCCAGCAAGTTTTTTGATGACGAAGTTGCATCCTTTATTGTCGTATCAATCTCTGCTGAAAATGGTTCAACATTTTTTCGGATGACCTCAAGCAGTTCATCAAAACGCTGAAATAACAATTCTGAAGATTTTGCAACTTTATATGTTTCACGAGCGATTACTGCCAATCCTGCTCCTTCCTGTCTCGCCTGGTGAGCCTTCACCTCAATATTTTCTGCCAGATAGGTAATCATCCGCAAGAATTTTACACAGGTGTGTGAATTCTCTTCTATAAAATCGGCTATCTCTTGTGTTTGTTTAATAATCAGTTCAATATTGGCAAGCTGGTTTTGATATGACACTATCTTCTCTTTAATCTCGGTGAGTTCTACTCCCAATTTTATCATTTGTGTTTCAAAACTTTGTGAATAATTTTTCAAAAAATTTATCAAATTATTAATGCGCTTCAGGGCATCAAATAGTATCTCAAGGAGGTTTATTAGTTCTTTTAACTCAATACTGGAATTATTCAGAAATTCAGTAATTATTTCTATCCGTTTATTAAAATTGGTAGTTTCATTTAGATATTCTTTAATTGACGCCATAACTTATATAGCGGCGGAGGGAGTCGAACCCCCGACACAGAGATTATGATTCTCCTGCTCTGCCAACTGAGCTACGCCGCCTCAAAACTATAGTTTATTATAACCGAAATCGTAGATTTGTCAAGCAAGACCGCACTAAATTAGGTAATAACTGCAGGTCTTTGCCTTGACTTTGTTTTTTATATTACTATAATTTCTTAATGAAGAGACGATTACTTCTAATCAATCCAATAAATCAACGATTTTATAAAAATCGCGTTGGTCTTACTGCAAACCGCGCAACCCGATTCCAGCCCCTCGGTCTGGGTATGATTGCCTCACTGACACCTGATAACTGGGAAATAAGTCTATGTGATGAAAATTTTACCCAGTTCTATTATCAGGAGGCAGACCTTGTGGGCATAACTGCATTTACCGCAACTGCACCGCGGGCCTATGAAATCGCAAAGATCTACCGCAAAAAGGATATTCCGGTAGTTATGGGTGGGTTCCATATCACAATGTGTCCTGATGAGGCACTCCATTTTACTGATAGCATCGTGATTGGCGAGGCAGAAAATATCTGGCAGGATTTAATCCAGGACTTTGAAAAAGCCAGATTAAAAAAAGTGTATAAAGGTACACCGGCAAATATGGATGAGTTGCCTTTTGCCCGGCGTGATATCTTTTCACCGGAATATGTCTTTGGCTCTATTGAAACAGCTCGGGGCTGTCCGCTGGACTGTAAATTCTGTTCGGTTAGCGCATTTTATGGAAGTAAACAACGCTTTCGTCCTGTTGATACCATCCTCAAGGAGTTAAAAACAATACCCCAGAAAAAGATTTTTTTTGTTGATGATAATATTGTTGGATACACCGGAGCATCAAAGGAGAGATTGAAAGATCTATGCCGGGGGATGATTGAACAAAATATAGAAAAAGAATGGTGGTGTCAGACTTCAATCAACTTTGGAGAAGACGAAGAACTACTTTATCTTGCTTCAAAGAGTGGTTGTAAATTACTCTTCATTGGGATTGAAGCGAATGATGCACCAGCACTAAAGACCATAAATAAAAGGTTAAATTTAATAACCGGTAGCCAAAGAATGGAGGTACTATTCCGTCGCATCAATGAATATGGCATCGGTGTCATCGGTGCATTTATGTTTGGGATGGATACCGATACAATGAAAACAATCAAAGAAAGAACTGATTATATACTGAAAAGTAATGCCAATGCAATCCAGATAACCTATCTCACACCCTTGCCGGGCACAAAATTATATGAAGAGTTATACAATCAGGGAAGGATAATATACACAAGGTATCCAGAGGATTGGGAACATTATACATTCGCTGAAGTCACTTATCATACATTGGGAATGACTGTTAATGAACTTGAAAATGCTCGGAAATATGTGGTGAAAAAAATCTATAACTGGAGTGCAGTACTTAAGAGATTTATAAAGACACTCTGGTTAACAAAAAATTTAATCACCACGGTCTGGGCATTTGCCTTTCATCTATTTTTGCGCCAGGCAACGATAAGGAGTTATCGTCTATCAATTAAGAAAAATTCACCAAACCATCGCAATAACACCGGCGGAGAATCCACTTGCCCCACCAACGAGTAAGACCTTCATCCCTGATTTTAATCTTCCCTGTTCAAGTGCTGTGCACAAAGCTATTGGGATACTTGCAGCACCGGTATTGCCATAGCGGTCAACAGTTACAATAGTTTTTTCAAATGGTATATTAACTTTGTGCAATATATCGCGCATTATTTTTATCGTAACCTGATGACCGATTACCAGGTCAACATCCTGAGCCTTCCACCCTACTTTTGCCATAACCTTTTCCATAACCGGCGGTATCTTTTCAAGGGCAAGTTCAAGAATTTTCTCACTGTCCGATAAAAAATATGTCAAATCTTGATTCTCTGGATCCCTTGGATACATCGTGCCATGTGCCATTACAACCGCAATTCTCCAATGCTCACCATAAGTTTCAAAATGAGAGCATAGAATACCCTTATCTTCAGAATCGCTCGGCACAACGATTGCCGCAGCACCCCCATCACCGAGGGTCAATCCTGCTGCCTTGAGTTTCAAATCCTCTTTTTTTGAAATGTCATAGGATACCCAGTCTGTTATCACCTCACCGGTCGTTACAAGCACGGTCTTTGCCTTTTCACTCCTTATCATTGCATCAGCAATATCAAGCCCATTGATAAAAGAATTACAGGCATTCTTCACATCAAATGCTGAAACTCCCTTCAATCCCAATTTTTCTACAACAACATTAACCGTGGCAGGCTCTGTGATATCATGGTCACAGGCACAGAATAAAGCAAGGTCAATATCTTTTGGGTCAATCCCTGCCTGGTTTATCGCTTTTTTTGCAGCACTGACGGCAAGGTCTGAGGCATCTAACCTACCTCTTGCCTCGTGATGTTCTTTACAGCCCGTCATCTTTGTCAAAATGCCATAAGGCAGGCCCAAACGTTCTTTAAATTGCAGTTTTTTTTCTATATCAATCGTCTTCACAACCTGTTCTGGCACATAATAACTGATTGACAAAATCATCGACCTATTTGACAAATTGCCTCCTTCGTATCAGCAAGATATTCTAATTATATTCATAATTTTCATCATTGCAATATGAGAAAATTATTTAAAAATCTCTTCGCATTCGTCCCCAATTCAATCATATCATTGAGACTAAAAGGGCAAAGCAGGTAATCCGATTTACGGTTTCTCAGCCCGTATCGTTTTAATCCCCCTGTCTCATCCTTTAGAAAATGGGATTCCTTTTTCCCCTCTGGAAAAATCGGATTGAAACCCAGAACTTATGACACCACCCCTTACGGATTACGAGCCTGTAATGAATTCAATTCAGTTCTGATTTAGAAATTTATAGATTTAGTGTCCATCTTCAGATGGAAGAATTAACTATCTAAGCAACACCGCCTTCTCTACTCTATCATAACCTTCGGTCTCTAAGCGCACAAAATAGACACCAGCAGATAAATCCCTGGTCCCAACCAATATTTCATTCATTCCAATTTTAGATTTTATTATATCTTCCCTTAGCACCAGCCTGCCACAGACATCATAGATTTTAATTGAGACTTTTCTTGTATCCGGTGAATTGAACCTGATTCTTAAAATCCCTTTTGCAGGATTGGGATAGATTCTGTCAAAGAAAAATGGCTTGGTAATTTGTGCCTCTCCTCCCTGCGGTCCACCTCCACCAACCTCTTCAGCATATATCTCAAATCCGGATAAGACTGCAATCGTGCCATTCAAGAGTTTCACTTTTATTGTGATCTCATTATCCTGCACACAGGCATCGGGAATCCAGCCCTCTTCTTATTATTTTTTCTCCCGGCTTCACCCAGCGATTCCTGTGGAATATATCATCAATATTAAACTGCAACTTAATCTTATTCTGCTCCTTATGATACCAGACCCAACGAATTCGGTATTTGGTATGCTCTTCTCTTTTCCCTGGAGTAGGGACTTTAGTCCCGTAAAAATCGTGTAAGGTCAATTGGTAAATCAATTCCGCAGAGTCATAGTCAAATGTCTTGTAATCCTCAGGTCCAAGCGTCATATACCCATCCCGCTGCACCAAAATCGGAACCGGCACCTCAGTCCCCATATCAAATGCATAAACCGGCGCAACCTCGGTCAACGGCAGATTTAAATAATAGATATAGCCCATTGAATCTGTTTCACTATACTCAGTCCAGACCAAGTCTATTGATGGAGGCTTTGGATTGAATAGAATCTGGGGATAACTTATCAAATCCGTAGAATAGTTCACCTCTATTGGGTTTATCGCTCCACTTGCCGGAATTGCACCATAGTAGAGATGGGAAAGCCCATTCTCCCTCTTTGTCCAGGTCAGATACTGCCCGCTTGATATCGGTGATTCACAACCTGCCACAGTCTGGGTCTGGCTCAGGTTCGTGGTTCCTGTCCAGGAGTACCGATACCTGATTGAATCCCGTGCAGTGTAGAATAATTGGACCTGGTCTCCATTCATCCCCAAGAATGGAAAGTCAACATCCTCATCAAAGATTTGGAGGGCAATATTCGTATCAATAATCGTATAATACCTCATATTCGTTGAATCACCCTCCCAGAGGATATGGGGAATACCTGCTAAATCAACCGTGATAGATGGTGAGATGAGCAAGGGCACCAATGAATCCTGATACACATAAGGATCATAAGGGGTCGGTGTGATACCTATCGCATCAATGGATTGATGGGCAAATGCCAATGGATTATCTATATTAAACTTACCATAGATCAAATTCCTTGATTCAAGGATGATGACCTGGGGTGCAGGTCCGCCTGGTTCAGGATGATAGGTTGGACCAGAATAGGATTTGAAGGTGATATAGGCAAGGGAGTCCTTTATTGCTAAGGATGGTGCACCGATACCCCATAAGAATGAATTATAAGTATGCATCAGAGGAACTGGTGCAGACCATTGATTGCTATCAAAACAACTGTATCTCAATTCTTCAAGAAAATAGGGCAGACCTTGATTACATCCCCAGATACAATGGATTCTGCCATTATTATCAAGGGCGAGTGCCGGATATTTACCTTCGCCAATTGCAACCGGCTCAGACCAGGTGGTGTCCCTTAAGTATGTATGATAAACACTATCCCCGCTGGTAAAGGCAAGATGCAATACGCCATTTTTATCCCGAATCAACCTTCTTGAATTATTAAATCCTGTCGCCTCATGAATATCAATTTGGGCAACAGTGCGCATATTGGGATACGCTGATGGTAGATTGACTACCTTCCGCACAAGATAATAACTATTCCCTGATTCTTCAGTCCACAAGGCAAACAACTTCTGTCCCATAGCACTACTACCATAGACAATGCCCTGAGGATAGGAGGATAAATCTGCAGGTTGTGATA
>CBFGJP010000108.1:0-6671 GCA_965649105.1 Caldifarciminota bacterium | reverse complement strand
GATAAAAAATTTTTCTTCATTTTGCCAGACCGGGATTCTAAATATAGTGAAGATTATATTATTTATGAAAATGAAAAGTAGAATCAATGTGATGATGGTATTCTTTAAATTAGAAAAAGAAAATGATATTTTATCCGGCATAAGCCCGGCGAGCATTATAGCAACACCAATAGAAGGGAAGTAAAGGAATCTTTCAGCGACGGGGATACCAGACAAAGGAAAAATATTTAAGACTGGCAACAAACCGATGATAAACCAAAGACTTCCACAAAGAACTGGGCGGTTCTTCTTTGCACGGATTAATAAAAGAATCAGAACTATCAGGATTATACCGGATAATATTGACTTACTTAATTGAGCATAGTTTGAAAGAAATTGATAATGTCGGGCATTCAAATTAAATGGAAATGCAAGGATTTGCAAGTAGAAGATAATTATTTGAGGAATTGTGATGACCCTTTGCAATAAAGGAAATACGGATTGTGGAGATTTGATTATAGTTTTTAGAAAGAGAAATTTACATAGAAAATAAAGAATGTAAACGGTAACGATTACTAAACCACCAATTTTAAAATGAGTTTTTTGTTTTTGGGTAGGATATTTAAACATAACCAGAAGTGTAAATATAAGGGGGAATATGTATGTAATTTCTTTTGAGAACAGTGCAAAAATTAAGAAAATGGCAAACCCCGGCATTCTCAATAAGATTGTTTTATTAATTGTAAAATAAATAATCAAGGCAAGTAACATAAATAAGGTAGCAAGAGAATCCATACGGCCGCTTATAAATACAACATTTTCAATATGAACTGCAAACGCAGTGAAGAACAGGGAAACAAAAAACCCTTTTGTAGGATTAAAGAGCCAACTTATTAAATAAAAAATATTTATAACAACGAGTATGTGAATAATAATATTAGAGAAATGGAATCCAAAAGAGTTCCCGCGCCATATGAGATTATCAATTGTAAACGAGATGATTACTAACGGTCTATAAAATCCATAATCTTCGCCAAATACCTTGAGAGTTGTTTTGAATGCATCTATGATTTTTGAGGGATTTTGTACAATTTGGTTCTGCAGAATTAAAGAACGATCGTCCCATATAAAATCAAAATTCAAACTATTTATATAAAGAAGTAAGTTCAGCACCAGCAAAATGAGTAAATATTTTAGTTTTAAAGACTGCGGATTTCTCATTATTGAAATTATATCCAGCGGCTTAAATCCGTCAATCTACATATATTGATAAAGTTTGAATTTGGTTATTTTTGTATACTCAATTAATTATTTCAGTAACTTCTCTCTTTTTTTCTTCTTATAAATTGTTTTCTTTTGTCAGAGTGGGGACGGGCTTCGTTTATATTCATCGGTCTTCCTTTAAGAACAGTGTGGTTGAGCGCCTGCATTGCGTTTCTTGCTTCATTATTGTTAGACATTTCTACAAACCCAAAACCCCGTGATTCACCAGTGAACTTATCTTTTATTATTACTGCTGACATTACTTTTCCGAATGTCTCAAATACCTTGCGCAGGTCATCTTCAGTCACATCCCGCGACAGGTTGCCCACATAGATATTCATAAAGCCTCCTTAAGCTTTTTACAGAGTATACCAATAAATATCAAAAAGTCAATACAATTATAAATGTGAACTCATTTTGCTAATGATCTTTACAAGGTAATCGTATTCAATATTAACATAGTCGCCGACCCTACGGTTACCGATTGTCGTATTATTGAGAGTATGGGGAATTAAAAATATTGAGATGCTATCACGATAAATAGCACCAATAGTCAGACTCACACCATCTATTGCGATAGAACCCCTGGGAATCAAATATTTTTCATGCTCTGATGAAATTTTAAAGTAATATTCATTTCCTTTGATTTTTATTATGCGCGCAACTTCATCAATATGTCCAAGAATAATGTGCCCGCCGATGCGACCATTAAAAGATAGTGCCCGCTCCAGATTCACATATTCGCCTATTTTCCAGTAATGCAATGTTGTCCTGCCTTTTGTTTGTGCCATCACCTGAACTGAAAATCCATTTTTTATAATCTCGGTGACGGTCAAGCATATACCCTGGATGGCAATGCTGTCGCCGGGATTCAATTTCAAACTTGACTGAATATCTATTTTTTGCAATTTACCCTTTGTTATGTTTAAAATTCTACCTTTTTCCTCAACTATTCCTGTGAACATATAATGTATCCTCCCCGATTTTGGTTTTTTGCATATTTTCTAATTCAATGTTGTTTTCAGCGATAAAATTTATATTTTCGGTCTCGATGGATTGGGGGGCAACAAATATGTAGAGTTCATCATAAAACTTCTTGCTTAAAAATTGTGAAAAAAGAATCCCACCACCTTCTACCATAACTGAGGCTATGTTATGTTCGGCAATGATTTCAAAGATATCTTTTAAAGGATAATAGTAACCACTTAAAAATATAAATTCAACTCCGGCAGCCTGGAGACTTTTGATTTTATATACATTATCTTTTTCACTTGTTATAATTATACGTCGTGCATCGTCTTTTAAAAAATTAGCAATCATTGGAATTTTTAAGTGTGGATCAATAACGATGCGTGTTGGATTGTTTCTCCTCACAAATCGGTCGTTCAGAAATGGATTATCTTTAATGATTGTATTTATTCCAACCATTACCGCATCAACCTGACTTCGCAACGAGTGAACATAACGCCTTGATGCTTCGGATGTGATATACTTCTGAGGAAAGCCCGCAATCCTTCCATCCCGGGAAACAGCAATTTTCAATATAATATAAGGTATTTTTTTAGTTATATATTTTGTATAAAATCTATTCAGATCTTTTGCTTCTTTCTCTAATATGCCAACAGTAGTGACAATATTATTCGCCATTAAAGTTTTTACACCCATTCCTTTTACCATGGGATTTGGATCATTCATTCCGATAACCACCCTTTTTATCTTAGATTTTATGATTTGTTCAACACAAGGGGGTGTTCTTCCTTTGCAGGTGCAGGGTTCGAGATTAACATATAAGGTAGCGCCTTCTGCATTTGCACCTGCTTCAATGAGTGCGACGGATTCAGCGTGTGCCTCACCAATTTTACGATGAAATCCTCTGCCCACAATTCTTTTATCCTTGACAACGACCGAACCGACAAGGGGATTAATAGATGTTCTACCCCAACCTTTTTTGGCAAGTGACAGTGCCTCGGTCATAAATCTTATGTCAAGATCAAATTCCATAAGGTAATAAAGATTATAAACATTGTTTTAAAGAAGTCAAGTTTGAAGATATAAAACGGAGATGAAAAAACTTTCAGATGGGGTATTTAATGTTTTTAATCTTCAAAAAGTTCTGTGGATAAATATCGTTCTCCGGTATCAGGCAGGATTACGACTATGATTTTATCTTTATTTTCATTTTTTTTTGCAATCTTAATTCCTGCCCACATAGCCGCACCGGAAGATATGCCGCATAATATCCCTTCTTCTCGTGCAAGACGGCGTGCAGTCTCTATGGCATCATCTTCTTTTACTTTAATTATTTCATCTATCAGGTTAAGGCGTAAAACATCGGGTATGAAACCTGCACCGATTCCTTGAATTTTATGTGGTCCGGCCAGACCACCGGAGAGGATTGCAGATTTTTCGGGTTCTACACCGATTATTTTTATTTCAGGCTTCTTTTTTTTGAGAAACTCACCTATTCCGGTGATTGTTCCGCCGGTTCCTATACCCGCAACTACAAAATCAACCCATCCGCGTGTATCATCCCAGATTTCCTGGGCAGTTGTTTTATAGTGGATAGCAGGATTGGCAGGATTTTTGAACTGGTTTGGGATGAATGAATTAGCGAGGTTTTTGGCAATTTCTTCTGCCTTTTTTACGGCACCTTTCATACCTTCTTCAGCCGGGGTTAAGACAATCTCTGCACCGAGCATTTTAAGTAATTTTCTCCTCTCAATGCTCATTGATTCAGGCATAACGAGGATTAAACGGTAGCCTTTAATTGCACAGACGAATGCCAGCCCGATACCGGTATTCCCTGAAGTTGGCTCAATGATTACGGTATCTTTATTTATCAATCCTTTCTTTTCTCCATCAATTATCATCGCATAACCTATGCGGTCTTTGACACTATGAAGTGGATTGAAATACTCAAGTTTTGCTATAATAGTTGCTACACAATTCTTTGTAATCTTATTGATTTTCACCAACGGGGTCCTGCCGATTAATTCTGTTATATCATTCGCTACTTTCATTATAGTTTGATGGTTAACATCAGATATCTTCTTTTGTGCCATTCTTAATGATAAATAAATCTTGCATTTTGTCAATTGTAAAATAGAGAAAATGCCCAGCAATTTGAAACTTGACTATTTTTATTATTTTTACTATAATATTATAAATCAGGATATGGATAATTTTGGTGTAATTGATCCTGCAGTTACGAAGGATGTATATCCAAATTTATATCTTTTTGCGGTATATGCTGGTTTTGCAATTGTTCTCTGGGAAAGATATAGAAGAAAATTACCAATAGCACCTATGCTCACGGTGATGGTATGGGGCTTGCTTTTTGCAATCGTTGGTTCTAAATTACTCACCCTTACGTCTAAAGAAATATTTTACAGCATCAAGACAGGTTCAATTTTAACAATCCATGAAAGAGTCTATATTGGATGGCTCATCGGTGGAATGATTGGGATAAAGATTTTTAGAAAGATACTCGGATTTAAATTTGACCTTTTTGATATATTTGCATTTGCCTTGCCTGTAGGATTTGCATTGATGCGCATCGGATGTCTTTTTGGTGGATGTTGTTTTGGTAAGCCGACAAATCTGCCCTGGGCAATAGCTTATGCACCAAATTCACCGTGCTATAATTATCATCTCCATTCTCATTTAATTCAATCCAGTGCTACAAAATCACTGATGGTTCACCCTGCCCAGGTTTATGAAATCATTGCGATGATTCTGATTATACTTCTATTATTTTATATAAAAAGATATTTGAAAAAGCCCGGGAATCTTGGCTATACCTATCTTGCACTCCATTCTATATTCAGATTTTTTATTGATTTCACAAAAGAGGGGGGAATTTATCTATATGGTTTAAAATCAATGCAATGGTTTCTGTTATTTGTAGCACCAGTTATTATAATTTTCATCTTATGGCGAGAAAAGGATTATAAATTTAAAGGTATCTGTATCTTTGAGCAAAGACCCTTTTTATTCAATTTATTATTATATATTCCTGTGCCATTATTTCTAATCCTTCCTAATGGCTGGTTCACGCCTGCGGAATTTAAGGTATTACTTATTTCTAACATTATTGTTGCTGGTGTTTTTGTCTTTCAAGGATTGAAATATCTATTCAATCGCTACAAAATATCTTATAGGATACCCATAGCAATTGCAAGTATTGCAATCCTTGAATCCAGTCTTGATACAACTGCTACAAAGGATACATTAAAGGACCTAATCTATCTTGAATTTGATGGTGGATATATGAAGGGTGCATATAGGGAAATCTGTGGTGGTCTTGTTCCTTATGAGGCAGGTGGGGTTGGAACAAGCATATATTTCAGAGATAAGACAAACACAATATACGGATTTAATATAAAGGGTTATAGATTTGAAGAAGAATTTTCAAGCCTAAATTACGGCTTTGCTGGCAATTTTATTTTTAACCACAGGTATATAGGGTTTGACCTGGGTGGAGGGAAGGTTTTTAACTATTATGGTGATCACTATGATATTGGCTATCCGAGCATCGGCATTAGATTGGGACCCCGGGATAAGGCATTCATTGAAGGAGAACTTTTTAAACACAGACCTTCTGATTTACCGATGCCGGTGCTGAAATTGGGCATAGGTCTTGGGACTTGTGATTTGAAGAATGATACACAGTTCCGTTTTGGAATTGGCTTACTTGAAGGTTTTTATGTGAATCCGGTTTTGTATTTTTTTAATAATAAGTTGCGGATAAGTCCTTATCTCTGCGGGGGGATGGCAGGTGATGCGTATCAGGTCAATCTGGATATTGGTTATCGCTATTACTTTAAAAATTAGTCTTGACATAAGGTTTTATTTGAGTATAATTGGGACAGTAAATTAACATCTACTTTTCATTTCGCCTCTATAGTCCCGTCTTCTGGACGGGACTATTAAAATATAAAAGATTTTGAAATTCTTCCTCGGTAGCTCAATGGTGGAGCATCCGGCTGTTAACCGGAGGGTTGCAGGTTCGAGTCCTGCCCGAGGAGGTTGCCTCCGCTCTCAAAACCACTGCGAACCGTCCCTATAACTTTACCCAATTTAATTCATCAGTCAAAAGAGAGGAATTTAAAGAAAAAAATGACATCGCAGCCATAGGCTCGGACATCCCGATAATCATCGGGACTTCCTCGCACTGCTCCCTTTATATCTGCTACACTTTCAGCGTGGCAGTTTCCCTCTGCCAATTCCATCGGCAGAGTCTTTATCAAAATTTCTCTTGACAACCATTGTATTTTTTTGTATATTATAGCTAGATTTTATGAAAGATTATGTTTTAAGAAAAGGTTTTTCCTTATGGAAGAAAAAGAAATAATGACGGTTAAACAGGTTGCTGAACCCCGCCCTTTCAAGATGTATTATGTATACTTGTTAAAAAATTTAGAAAAGGG
>CBFGJP010000107.1:0-6799 GCA_965649105.1 Caldifarciminota bacterium | reverse complement strand
AACCTGCAATTCCCTTATTATTCGCCTGCGAATCTTAATTTATTTTGGGTAAGATCTTATTTTGATGAAAGACGGGGGTGTTTTTTTGTCGTAAACAAAAATTTTAAATAAGTATTCATTGATGCAGGGTTTCGTAGATTATTCGGGCAATCTTTTTGCCTATACCGGGGATTTTTGTAATATCCTCTTCACCCGCCTTTTTTATTGCCTCCAGACTTCCAAAATGTTTAAGCAAACAGATTTTTCTCTTTTTGCCGATGCCAGGAATTTTATCAAGCAAAGAAGTCGTTATTTGTTTTGACCTCACTTTTCTATGATATGTAATTGCGAATCTATGTACCTCATCACGGATTCTTTTTAACAAAATTACACTTCTTGAAACAGAAGGCAATGATACAATTTTGCCATCAGGATAATATAACTGATCACTGCGCTTGGCAATCGCAAATACGGAGATTGGCAGATCAATCTCTTTAATGATCTTTAGTGCTGCATTCTGTTGTGCCTTTCCACCGTCAATCAATAACAGGTCAGGCATCTGATTAGATGATTTTATATCATCAAGCCTTCTTGAGACTATCTCTTGTATCATTGCGAAGTCATTTTGTCCTTTAACCCTTTTTATTCGATAACGCCGATATAGTTTTTTATTTGGTCTTCCATCTAAAAATGCAATTGACGCACCCACCGCAAATTTTTCTTTTAAATTGGAAATATCAAATGCCTCAATCCATCTTGGTGGCTTATCCAACTGGAGGATATTCTGAAGTTCAATTATGGGTGTGGGTGTCCTTTTTGTAATTACAATACCGGCAAGTTCGGTTTCCGCATTCTTTTCTGCCCATTCAAGAAGGTTTTTCAATTCTTTTTCTTTTGGAATCACAATATTTATATTCTTTTTCTTTTCTTCAAACCACTTTTTCTGAATGTCCCAATCATTTGGCTCTTTTGCTACAACAATTTCATTGGGAAAAAATGAAATATGGGTATAGATGAGTCGGATAAAGGCAGAGATAATATTCTCTTCTATTTCATTTTGGGGAATTTTTAAATGGTATATCTCTTTTGATATTAATCTGTTCTCTCTAATTCGGAAAAGACAAGCCAGACAATGGATACCGCTGCGGGCAAAGCCAATTACATCACGATTTACCCCATCATTTGTGACAATTTGCTGACGCTGTGTTATCCTTCTTATGGCAAATAATTCATCTCTGAGAATTTTTGCCGCCTCAAAATTCTCTTTTTTTGCGTATCCCCACATCTGGTCTTCAATCGCCCGTGCAAGTTCATTTGATTCACCCTTTAAAAATTTTATCGCCTTTTTTACAAGATTCTGGTATTCTTCTTTTGATATTTTCCGCACACAGGGTGCACTACATCTACCGATATACGCAGAAAGACAGGGACGGACAAGGGGTTTTGATAGGTCTTTATTACAGGAGGCAAGTTTGAATATCTTACATAGTGCATCCCGGGTCTGACGCAACGCCCGGGCACTTGTATAAGGACCGAAGATTAATGCACCATCCTGTTTTAAATTCCGGGTGAAAAATATTCTCGGATATTCTTCTTGAATCGTTATTTTCAAATAGGGAAATTTTTTATCATCCTTTAAGCGGATGTTGTACTTCGGTTTATGTAATTTTATCAAAGATTCCTCAAGTGTTAGTGCCTCAGTGTCAGAATTTGTTATTATTATATCAATGTCAGCAGAGTTTGCTAATATTAGATTTATTCTTCGGTCAGGATTTTTTAGATAAGAACTGAGACGATTTTTTAAATCACCGGCCTTACCTATGTATAACGGCTTGTTTTTTTGATTTTTGAATATATATACCCCTGGTGCTGATGGAGCCTGGCTTAATTTCTGTAGTATGATATTTTCCATTGTATATTAATGTCAATTAGAATTTTAATTTCAAAAAGTAATTGCCACTGGCAAAAATTACAACTATTTTATTTAGCCACTAACAACCATTATATCATCAAATAAAATTGCCGGCAATGCCTTACCTGCTATATATGTTGGATGGAGTTTATTTTCAACCTCAACAACATTTTTCATTACCTCATAGATATTTCCTGCAATCATCGTATTTTTAGCCCGACCGATTATTTCCCCATTTTCCACATAAAGACAGGGGTCGATTCCGATTGAAAAATCACCGTTAGGAATATTGCCACTGTGCGCACCAAGCACCCCGGCAACGATTATCCCTTTATCAATTAAACCGATCATTTCCTGCAAACTCTTCGTTCCAGGCTCAATTACAAGATGGTCAAGTGCAGGAACTGGTTTTAATGCTGCATACTCACCACCCCACATTGCACCTTTATATCCGTTACCCGTAGGGCTGACATTCATTTTGTCGGCATAGAAAAGGTCGTAATAGAAGTTTTTTAAAACCCCTCTTTCAATAATCATTAACTTATTTGTGGGTGTCCCTTCATCATCAAATGCACGGGCAAAGGGATAGTTTTCATTATGCGGGTCATCGTATATTGTTAGTTTTTCGCTGAATATCTTTTTGTTGATTTTATTAATCAGCGGTGATTTTTTGTAATATATATTACTGCCCGCTGTTCCACTCTGGAGGCGCCAGAGGAGTGAATAAAGTGTTGCAGGTAAAAATAAGACCTTCATTTTACCACTCTGTAGTTTCTTTTCATTCAGTGCCTTTTGATACATCTCGATTAAATTATTCAATTCCGTCTCAGATGCTGGAGTAAATCGTTTTCCTTTGAATAGATAATGAAGACCACCTGCAGTATTCGGAAATATTACATCGCAAAGAAACATATAGGTAGAAAAATTGTCTGAAAGTTCAGCACCGCTTGTATTCATTATCTCTATTCTTTCAGACCCATAAACAATTTTAACATCAATTTTTGCGTTCAAGATTCTTTGCAATTTATCAATTACTCTTTTACACTCTTCAACAGCGTGTTTATTTGTGAAAATTTCAATCTCGGAGTCGTAATTTTTTAATTTAATATTAACTTCACTTTCAGGGAATTTTAGATGTGTTTTTGTGCCTGCCTTCAGTGAACTAATTGCACCCTCTAATAGTAACTCAGAATTGTTCAAATTTTTTGTATATGCGAAACCCAGAGTGTTGTCTTTAATTATTCTTAATGAGTAACCAGATTGAATCGTGCCTTCCAGTTCTGTTAATTTGCCATTTTGAAAGGTTACTCCATTAGAGTGCGACTCATAATAAAAAATTTCAGCCTGGTTAACTTTTGTCTTAAGACTGGATAGAAATTCTTTCATTATACACCTCCAATAACCGCATTTTTGATGATTATATGGGGTGCACCATAGCAGGAACGGATATTCATCTGTCCTTTACCACATCCACCAATTTCCCCGAGTTTTAAATCATTACCGATTGCCTGAATATTATTCAGTGTGGCATAGAGATTGCCGGAGATATTAATATCGCGTATCATTTCTGTAATTTTACCATTCTTTACAATGTATCCATACTGGGCTGCAAAGGTAAAATTTTCACCACTTGTCTGCCCACCCATCGCATCACAGAGATAAAGGCCATCGCCGAGTATCCCAAGGAGTTCTTCAAACGATTTTTCCCCGTTCTGAATAAATATTGTTCCCATACGAATTATGGGTGGATATCTGTAGTCCTCAGCGACACAATGGCCATTGGCTGGTTCATTGAATGCGGTTGCGGTGCGCCTTGAATGGAGCCTGCCGGTAAGAACACCATTTTTTAACAATTGGACAGGCTTTGCCGGGACACCTTCATCATCGTATTTATAAAATCCTAACTGATCAGGAATAGTTGGGTCATCGATGATATTCAGTATATCAGTTCCGAGTTTGGCACCAATTTTCATTTTCTCCTTCATTGAGGGATTATTTTCAATCAAATCCGCTTCGGAAAAATGTCCGAATGCTTCATGGGTGAATACCCCACCGAGATTTTGATTAAGTATTACATTATAGATTCCTGCCTTTACTGGTGTAGCATTCAATAACTTACTGGCAATTTCGGCTTTTTTTATAAATTGTTCTTCACGATTCCTTAAAATTGCAAACCCATTGCTTCCGCCGATGCCGACACGGACAGTCTGGATAATTTTTCCGTTGCTACTAATGATTGAACCGGCAATACGGGTAGTTATAAGTTTTTCTACTATCTCAGCCCCTTCGGTACTTACAAAACACTTTTCTCTTATTACCTCGTTATAACCGATGTCGGTGTGAATTATCCCCGGTGTTTTGTAGGGGAGTTCATTATAATGGCGGGTCAGTTCTATTTTTTCTTCAATAGAAATCTTTTCGGGGTTTTCATTAAGTTCAGGGATGAATTTGTCTTTTATAACTGGAACCGGACTAAACTGGACAGGTATACAATCATTTTGTGCCATAATTTCTGCATTAGATAAGGTGGTCTTCAATGCCATTTCAAAATCCTGTTCTTTAGTGAATGTTATTGTGGCGAGCGATTTATCCTTAATGATTCTCAGAACAAATCCATCGGTAGGGCAGGTGCTTACTTCAGTGATTTCCCTGCCCGACAAGATTATTTTTGTTTCGGTTTTAATTTCGTATCTTAAATCTGCATAATCAGCGTTTATCTTTGAAAGCATAGATTTCAATTTTTCTATCATTTTTTTATCCTTTCACGACACCCAGTGGTCTCATACGGGCGACTTTTTTTGATATTCCTGCCCCAACAACCGCATCAACCACTGTATCTATATCTTTATATGCCTCGGGAACTTCTTCCCTTAAAACCTCATTTGAGGCACATAGAACATATATTCCCTTTGCCTCAAGTTCCTTGTCAATCCTTCTACCTTTTGTAACATCAAGTGCCTTGGTCCTTGATAAAAGCCTTCCTGCGCCATGACAAGTGGAACCAAAGGTCTCTTTCATCGCCTGTTCAGTGCCTAACAAAAGATATGAATGTGAGCCCATATCACCAGGTATCAAAACGGGCTGCCCAATCTTTTTATATACCTCTGGAATATCTTTATGCCCGGCAGAGAATGCCCTTGTTGCGCCCTTGCGATGGACACAGACATTTTTTGTCTCACCGTTTATTTTATGTTCTTCAAACTTGGCAATATTATGGGCAACATCATAAATCAACTCCATCCCGAGGTCTTCCGCCTTTTTTCCGAAAATTTTTTCAAACGCCTCGCGCACCCAGTGCATTATACACTGACGATTTGCCCAGGCATAATTTGCCGCACATGCCATCTGTTCAAAGTAAGATTTTCCTTCAGGTGATTCAATCGGTGCACAGGCAAGCTGACGGTCCGGAATATTTATTCCGTACTTTCTTACTGCATTGCCCAGGGTTTTTACATTGTCATCACAAATTTGATAACCAAGGCCCCTTGAACCAGTATGGATCATCACTGTTATCTGCCCGGTTTCATTAATACCCATTATTTTTGCTGATTCCGGGTCATAGATGTCTTCAACAATCTGTATCTCAAGAAAATGATTTCCAGCACCGAGTGTGCCTAATTGTGGCCTTCCTCTTTCAATCGCCCTTTTTGAAACCTTATCAGGATTTGCCCCTTTTAGCATGCCATATTCTTCTATCTTTTCAATATCCCTTTTCCAGCCATAGCCTTTTTTCAATGCCCATTGTGCACCATAAAGCATCACTTCTTTTACTTCCCGGTCATCAATTCTGATCTTTCCGGTTGAACCCACGCCGGAAGGAACATTTTCAAAGATTGCACGGACAAGTTCTTTGATTTTATTCTTTATTTCTATATATTTCAAATTGGTTTTTAAAAGCCTTACTCCGCAATTTATGTCATAGCCGACGCCACCCGGAGATATAATCCCTTCCTTTATGTCAAATGCCGCAACCCCACCAATTGCAAAACCATACCCCCAGTGGATGTCAGGCATTGCAAGTGAATTTCCAACTATACCCGGCAGGGTTGCAACATTCGCAACCTGTTCTGGTGCCTCATCATCCTTTATTTTCTCCAGCATCTTTGATGAGGCATAAATAACCCCATCTGTTCTCATACCTGACTTATGGGTTTTGGGAATTTTATAGCGATATTCATCTAATTTTATCAATTCTCCTTGCCACGCCATGGTGACCTCCTTGAATATAAAATATTATTTCGCTTAAATACCTTGTATTTTAACCCAATTCTTGTTGATTGTCAATATTTCATTGTTTTGAAAGATAATTGACACCTGTTAAGATTGAGCATATAATTCTTTAATGGCGAAAATAATAGATTTAAAGATTGAGAAATTAAATCTCGGTGCACAGGGGATTGGATATATAAATGGCAAGGTCTGTTTTGTTGATTTTGTCATCCCCGGGGAAGAAGTCAAAGTAGAGATTACTGTTGAAAAAAAAGATTATAATGTGGCGAAGGTTATTGGAATCATCAGCCCATCACCCGCAAGAGTTAAGCCACTCTGTGAGGTTTTTGGAGTGTGTGGAGGGTGTCAGAGTCAGCATATTGATTATAATAAACAGATAGAATTGAAAAAAGAAATTCTTATTGATACTTTAAGACATATCGGAAAGATTGAATATAGTAATATTGAAGTTTTTTATAACCAACCTTGGTATTATCGTAATCGTGCTCAATTGCCCGTGCAGAAAAATAAAGAATTAAAAATTGGATATTTTAAAAAAGGAACGCACGAAGTAATAAATCATGATATTTGTTATATCAATCAAAAAGAGATTAATAATGTAGTTGAAATTTTGCGCGAACGCATAAAAAAATCAAATATAGAAATTTATAACGAATTAAAACATCAAGGAAATTTGAG
>CBFGJP010000106.1:0-7052 GCA_965649105.1 Caldifarciminota bacterium | reverse complement strand
AATCTGGGTCATTTTTATTACCGTCAGGGTATATGGGATAAAGCCGAACAGTATTATAGAAAAGCAATCTCCATCAATCCTTATTATCCGGCACCCCATGCTTCATTGGGTGATCTTTATAGTCGCACCAGAAGATACAAAGAGGCAATTATTGAATATAAAACATATCTAAAACTTTCACCCAACCTAATCAACAAAAATGCAGTAATCACAAAGATTGACGAACTGGAAAAACTTTTATATACCAAACCAGCAAAATAGCATTTAATACTTTACAAAACTATGATTTTTGAGTATAATATAAATTATGAATTTTAAGCCAGTTTCCAAGGAATTAAACTTTCCAGAGCTTGAACATCGGATATTAGAATTCTGGGAAAAGACGAATGTCTTTTCTTTATATAAAAGTAAAAACAAAGGTAGGAAAAAATGGTCTTTTCAGGATGGGCCAATCACGGCAAACAATCCGATGGGTGTCCACCACGCCTGGGGTAGAACTTATAAGGATATTTTTCAGCGTTATAAAACAATGAAGGGTTTTGAACAAAGGTATCAAAACGGCTTTGACTGCCAGGGACTCTGGGTTGAAGTTGAGGTCGAAAAAGAACTCGGTTTTACTTCCAAGAGGGATATTGAAAAGTATGGTATAGATAAGTTTGTTCTTAAATGCCAGGAACGGGTCCATAAGTACTCTATGGTTCAAACCCAACAATCCATTCGTCTGGGGATGTGGATGGATTGGGGTGATTGGAAAACGAGTCTGGATGATAAAGACTGGCTTAAAAAGAGCCATTCTTACTTTACCATGAGCGAGGTGAACAATTATACCATATGGTATTTTCTAAAAAAATGCTATGAACGTGGACTGATTTATAAAGGAACAGATGTAATGCCCTGGTGTGCACGATGTGGAACGGCAATAAGTGATATGGAAATTGCAACCGAAGGCTATCAGGAATTAACTCACAAGGCAGTCTTTGTGCGATTTCCATTGAAAGACAGAAAAGATGAATATCTTTTGGTCTGGACGACCACTCCCTGGACATTGACATCAAATACCGGGGTTGCGGTTCACCCCAATTTTATATATGTAAAAGTAAAAAATAATGGTGCAATATATTATCTGGCAAAAAATCTCGTCCGGGTATTAAAGGGTAAGTATGAAATAATTGCCGAAATGCCGGGGAAGGAGTTATTAAATCTAATTTACGATGGACCATTTGATTATCTTTCGGCACAAAAAGGAGTGGTGCATAAAGTAATCCCCTGGGAAGAAATCAGCGAGAGTGAAGGTACCGGGCTTGTTCATATCGCCCCGGGATGTGGTAAAGAAGACTTCGCACTCGGCAAAGAATTTGGACTTAAAACAATTGCACCCCTGGATGAACTCGGATATTATATTGAGGGTTTTGAATGGCTCACCGGGAAGAATGTAAATGAAGTGACAGAAGCAATTATTGAAGATTTGCAAAGAAGAGGCATTTTATACAATGTGGAGGATTATACCCACCGTTATCCAGTGTGCTGGCGCTGTGACAGCGAATTGATCTTCAGACTTGTCGATGAATGGTATATCTCAATGGATACCCTCCGTTATGAAATAGCTGAAGTTGCAAAAAAGGTTGAACGCTGGATTCCGGAATGGGGTCTGGATAGAGAACTGGATTGGCTCAAGAATATGTCAGATTGGTGCATCTCAAAAAAAAGATACTGGGGACTTGCCTTACCGATCTGGGAATGTTCTTGTGGACATTTTATTGTTATCGGTTCAAAAGATGAATTGAAACAAAGGGCATCTGAAGGCTGGAGTGATTTTGAAGGACATTCACCACATCGACCATGGGTCGATAAAATAAAGATCAAATGCGAAAAGTGTGGTAATATGATGTCCCGTATTCCGGATGTGGGTAACCCCTGGCTTGATGCCGGGATTGTTCCCTATTCAACATTGAGACCACCCGAAGATATGCATAACCTTCATAATGGCTATCCAAACGATAAATCTTACTGGCAACAATGGTTTCCTGCAGATTTTATCACAGAGTGTTTTCCTGGACAATTCCGCAACTGGTTTTATGCAATTTTGACAATGAGTACTGTTTTGGAAAATAAGCCACCATTTAAAGTGTTACTCGGGCATGCCCTGGTGCGTGATGAAAATGGTGAAGAAATGCACAAGAGCAAAGGTAATGCAATCTGGTTTGATGATGCCGCAGAAAAAATGGGTGCTGATGTAATGCGCTGGATGTTTGCAAAACATAACCCTGTCCAAAATCTTAATTTCGGATACGGACCCGCCGAAGAAATCAAACGCAACCTATTAACCCTCTGGAATGTCTATGCCTTCTTTATCACCTATGCCAATATTGATAATTTTAACCCAGTGGGTAAAAAATTAACAAAAGAAAATCTAACAAAACTCGACCGCTGGATACTGTCGCGCACACACTCCCTGATCAAAAAATGTAGCCAGTATTACGACGAATATGATGTTGCCTCGGTAGTAAAAGAAGTTGAGTATTTCTTCGATGAACTTTCAAACTGGTATTTACGCAGAAATCGCAGACGATTCTGGAAATCCGAAAACGACCTGGATAAAGAAACAGCCTATATTGTTTTATACAATTGTCTTTTAAATTTATTTAAAATTATCTCTCCAATAATTCCTTTCTGGACCGAAGATATGTATCAAAATCTGGTAAGAAGTGTTGACCAGAATGCACCCTTGAGTATTCATCTCTGCGACTTCCCTGAAGTTGATGAATCAATGATCGATCTCGAACTTGAGAATGAAGTTGCCCAGGTGCGCAAAATTGTATCAATGGGAAGATCAGCAAGAAACAAAGCGAACATAAAAGTACGCCAGCCCTTAATGAAAATTCTTATCTATTTACCTGATGAAAAACAAAGACTGGACGAACCGGCAATAAATACGATTCTCGAAGAGTTAAATATTAAAAAGGCACACTTTGTGAAAGATACTGATGAGTTATATACTTACAGTTTAAATCCTAAATTTGAGCGACTCGGTCCCAAGTACGGTGCATTATCCAGGGAAATTGCTGATTGGATAAAAGGATTGGCGGAAAAAGAAGTAAAAGATTTTATAAAAACTGGTTCATTAAAAAATAATTTTGGCAACAGACCAATTGAAATTTCAAAAGAAGACGTGGAAATAAAGAAACAGGAAAAACCAAACTGGATAATAATTGAGGAAGACAACATTGTTGTGGCAATAAATACTGAAATTAATGAAGAACTTGAAGCGGAAGGTTTGGTCAGGGAATTAATCCATAAAATCCAGTTAATGCGCAAGGAAGCAGATTTCAATCTTACAGATAGAATAAAAATTTATTACCAGTGTCCTGATAAATTAAAAACTGCAATAAATAAAAATTTAGATTATCTGAAGAACGAAACGCTCGCGGTAGAAGTCATAGAAAGAGAAGACACTGGTGAAATTTATCGTTCAATCGAAATCAACAGCATTCCTGCAAAAATCGCTTTGTCAAGAATAAACAAATAAATTCTATTATATAATCTAACCCATTTATTTTTCAAGGTTTTTAAGGGCATTTTTCAAACGCATTATTAGCGTATCAGCTATTGGCTGAGGAAGTGTCGAACGGATTGTAATGACTTCTTTTTCCAAAAACGTCCTAAATTCCTCTTCTGCTTCAAAGCGCGCATAAGATTCCGGATAGCGATTAATAATATCTAAAAACAAAATAGTTAATGCTGGATATATTGTCCAGTAGCCTTTCCACAATTCAGCAGTTTTATCCAGCACGACAAGTTTAATAAAATCGTTTATTTTTATCTCTAATGTTTTTTTTGGAGAAAATATGAGTTTTTTATATAATTTATATAAATCCATTATTAGGCTCTCTTTGTAATCCTGTGCAATGCTTTTCTGTAATGCCTTAACTTCTACGAGCCATTCTTCAGGTTTGACTTCCGTAAATTTAAATTCCAGTGGTAGATTGACCCAGGTCTTTACTGGTTTGGTTCCCACTATAGCTGGCGAAAATTTGAAGGTATATGCACTCTCGAGCGCAACGGAATCAAGAATTGCGTTGGATGAAGACTTCAAAATACGAACCCGTTCAACACTACCTTTCTCGTTTATCAATATAACAAGGATAACTTTCCCTTCAAGCCCCATTTCTCTTACCATATCAGGGTATACAATTTTGTACTCTAATAAAACTGGAGCAAAAAAATTCCTTTTTACAGGGCAGGATGGTATAAAAATTAACAGCCAAATAATTATCAAAGCGTGGTGTCTCATAATAATTTTTTACAACCGCGGTCTAAAACCATGACCAAGTACTTCAAACACATCAGTCAATATAACAAATGCCTTTTCATCAATCCCCTTCACCAGTTTCTTAAAATTTTCTGTTTCTCTTTTTGTGATCACACACATAATGACCGGTCTTTTTGACTTGGTATATGGCGAAAAACCATCAAGGATGGTAATTCCCCTACCTAATTTTTGATAAATTCCCTCAATAATCTTATCTGTTTGCTCGCTGATAACAAATGCAGCACGTGCATAATCTATTCCTTCAAGTATTAGATCAATAACCCTAGTTGAAAGGAAAAGCGCGAGATAACCGAGTAACGCAAGTTCTATTGAATTTGTTACAAAACCGGCAAGTGTTATTATTATCGTATCCACAATCAATATCCAGATTCCAACCGAAAAATTTGTGAATCGATTTAATATCTGACCGATAATATCCGTTCCCCCGGTATTTGCACCACCACGGAAAATCAAACCCAGGCCTATTCCCAGCATGACTCCACCATATATTGAAGCAAGAATAATATTGCCCGTGGGTGAATGAATTTTAACAGTATAAATCAAAAAGTCGATCAATAAATTGGTGACAATTATCGTTATTACAGATTTTGCACCGAGGGAAAAACCCAAAATTCTGATTGCAAATATAAATAAAGGAATATTGAGAAGAATCACCATAATTCCAACCGGTGTTTTGAAAAGAATATGTAATACCATTGCCAATCCCGAAATGCCACCAGGAACAATATTATGAGGAATTAGAAAAACCGCATAACTTAGTGCATAAAAAATTGTCCCGATGATGATGAAAATTATACTCATTGCTTTAATTCATTAAGTTTTTTAAAAGGATATTTCCTGCTTTTTCTCTCCCTCTTTGGGCTTGGGAGTTTGTGCCTCTTTGAGACGGGCGATGAATATCTTAATCTTCTCCAATTCTTTTGTCTTTTCAGCAATCATTTTCTCAAGTTCTTCTTTCTCTTCCTTCAATTTAACGATCGACTTTTTATATTCTTCAGCCCGGGCAACAATTATTGCCGCCTCTTTTCTCTTGTTTTCAAGCTCTTTAATTTCATTTCGCGCCAACTCTAATTTCTTCAACTCTTCCTCACATTCTTTTTTAATCTTTGCTTTATTTTTTTCAATCTCGTCATTGATTTTTACCAGTTCTTCGCGCCGTTTATCAATTTTAACCAGCATATTCGCTTCCACTGCCTTTGCTTTGTCAACCCTTCCTTCAGTTTCAGAAAGGAGAATTTTTAAATCATTTATCTTTTCTTCAATTTCCTTCTTATGTCCTGATAGTTTTTCAATCTCATTGCGATATTTGTCTCTTTCCCGCAGCATTTCCTTTGTTTCTTTATTTAACTCTTCAATTGCCTTTGCTTCTTCCTTCTTTAAAATCTCAAGTTTTTCAGTCAATGTTGTAAGATCCTTACGCTGATCGGCGATTTTGTCTTCGACCATTGACAATTCTTTCTTTCTCGTTTCTAACAATTGCTTAATTTTTTCATTCTCTTCGATTGCCAGTTGTAATTCTTCATGTTCATCACGCAATTTCGGCAATTCCGATGTTATCCTTTCGTATTCTTCTTCAAAATGTTTTATCTTATCCCTACTTTCACGCAATTGGGATTCCACTTTCTCAAGTTCCTCTTTTTTCTTTTTGTACTCTTTGTCCATTTCTTCGTATTTGGCAACCTGAGGCTCGAGTTCTTCAATCCGCTTTTTGGCAAGTTCAATCGACTTACTTAATTCCTCTGCCTCTTCTTTCAAACGGATATACTCTTCTTTTATCTTTTTATATTCCGGCTCAATCTTTCGCAATTCTTTTTCTTTTTCTTTAAGATCAGAAACAATCGGTTCAAGTTCTTTATGCTCCTTTTGTAATTTTTCAACATTCTTCTTCAATTCTTCCTGTTCCTTTTTCATTTTTTCAATATTCTTCCGTAATTCTTCTTCTTCCTTTTCTTCTGCCTTGTATTTTTTATCAAGTTCACTAAATGAGGCTTCAAGGGTGCTGTACTCTAACTGATAATTAGAAATATTGGATACAACATCTCCCTCTTCTTTTTTCAATTCAGAAATTCTCTTAACGAGTTCATCATGTTCTTTTTTCAAATTTGCGAGATCTTCATTCTCTTTGTATAATTTCTCCCTGGTATTTTGCAATTCCGCTATTTCCTTCTGTAGTTTATCAAGTTCTGCACTCTCAACCTCAAATGTATTTCTTATTTCTTTCAACCGTTCACTCAATTCTTTTTCTTCATTCTTAAATTCTTCAATTGTTTTATGTAATCTATCTTTTTCCTCGGTCAATGATTGAACTTCGTTTAATATCTTTTGATGGTGTGACTCATCCTTCTCCAGTAATTTCTTCAATGCACCAATTTCTTTGTTGAGTGCATTCCTTTCTTCATTCATTACCTTAAGGTCTTTTTCTGTTGCTCTTAAATCCGAAAGTGCTGCCCGTAAGGTTTGTTCAACACTTTGATATTCGTTTTTCAACTCTTCAGTTTTTAATTTTACATCATTATATGTTTTCTCCTGATTTTTGTAACTCTTTTCCTGTTCATTATATTTTAATTCCAGTTCATCACATTTTTTGGTCAATTCATTTTGTTTTGCTTTCAATTTTTCAATTATCTCTTCAAGTTTATTCCTCTCATTATTCAGTTTTTCGTATTCAGACTTTAATTCCTTCAGCCGCGCTTCACTTTTATCCTTTTCAGAAATAATTTCG
>CBFGJP010000105.1:0-7104 GCA_965649105.1 Caldifarciminota bacterium | reverse complement strand
TATATCCAGGGGTGCCTATGTTTTCAAGTGGTTGGGTAAGATATTCTATTTTGATTAAATAACCCACTTTCGGTAAGATTATTTTTGATTTAAATCGGGGTATTGACATTTTTTAAATTTTAGATATAATAAACCATAGATTAATTTTGCTTGTCTAATAAAATAGATCATCTTTCCCCTCCCGGTCGTGGCCCTCGGGCCGCGGCCGGAGGGGTTTAATATTTTATAAACTTCAGGGTATTTAAGTTTAGCCCATTGAAATGATAAAAAATATAGGATTCACATAGATTCTTCAGTACCATAACCATTTTGTTATCTATACTATATGGGAAAACGCCATTTTTTGCATTGATAATAGTTTTTAACCATTCCGGGTCTATTTTTATCACCGAAGCGTCAAAATGGCTTTCGCAGACGACCCCACCGGCAGAGATGCTGAAATTGATTTTATGCTTTTCAAAGATTGGGTTATGGCATTTGACGCAATCATCCAAATTGGGTTCTAAACCGGCGGATTTGAAAAGTTTGAAAAGCATTAATATAGCCCAAAATCCTGCAATCTTCTCCTCAATTCCTGACACCTTTTCAAAGAAGCCAAGCATTTCTTCAAAAAGTTGCTTATTTGGTTCCTCCAATACAGTTGTTTTGTCAATAAATTCACAGATGAGTTCACAGGCAGTAAACTTTGATTCTGAGGTCCTTATTGTAGGAAAATTTTCAATTACAATTGCGTCAGAAATGGTATATATTTCTTTGGTTTCTCTTTTATAGAATATGACTTCGGAAAGGGTAAATGGCTCAAGGGTCCCGCAAATTTTACTTTTGGGTCTCCTTGCTCCTTTTGCAATCAGTTTAAGTTTACCAAATTTTTCAGTGAAGATAGAACAGAATAGACTTGATTCCTTAAAGGGAAATGTCCGGAGCACAATACCCCTGGTTTTTAAGATATTGGGCATCTAATTAAGGCAATTGTTCAATATTTAAATGGAGGTCTTTTAATTGCTCGGGTTCAACAAAATCGGGGATATTTTCAAGAAGTCCTTGTGCCTGGGTGGTCTTTGGGAATGCAATCACATCCCTAATTGACTTTACACCTGCAAGAAGCATAACTATCCTTTCTATACCAGGCGCAATTCCTCCATGGGGTGGTGCACCATAATCAAGTGCCTCAAGCAAAAGCCCGAATTTCGCTCCGGCAGTCTTTTTATCAACCCCGAGGATTTCAAAAATTTTTTCTTGCAATTGTCTATTGTGATTTCTGATACTACCTGATGCGAGTTCATTCCCATTTAAAACGAGGTCATACTGCCTGCCTCTAACCTTAAGGGGTTCGGTATCAAGATATTTTATATCTTCGGATTTTGGTTGTGTAAATGGATGGTGGCATGGATTTATTTTACCGGTTTTTTCATCTATCTCAAAGAGGGGAAAGTCATAAACCCATAAAAAATGGAAGCCCTTACCCCTGAGATTTAGATTATCACCTATCTGGTTTCTCAACTCACCCAGAAAATAATAAATCTTTTTATCACCAGCAGTCGTTATCAAAAGGTCGCCTTCGTTAAGCCCGATTTTATTGATAAGATTTTCATCAATATGTTTTGATAAAGTTCCACTAAAACCTTCTTCCTTTCTTATCCAGTAAATTCCACCTAATCCCCTCTTTTTTGCCTCCTCACCAAAATTATCAAGCATCTTTCTTGATATTGATTTTGCCTGGGGTATGATGAAACCGCAAATTTTTTCCTTATCTGAAAATGGTGGGAAATTCACTTTTTTGAGAATATCCGTGAAATCATTGATTTCAATTGCAAAACTTATATCAGGTTTATCCGTTCCATATTTTTTGATAGCCTCTTCAAAAGTAAATCGCGGAAATGGAATTTTTAAATCTTGATTTAAAACCTTTTTAAAGATGTATTGGAATAAACCCTCAATAAGGCTATAAATATCTTCTTCGTTCACGAATGACATCTCAAGGTCCAATTGCGTGAATTCAGGTTGACGGTCGTGTCTCGGGTCTTCATCACGCATACATCGTGCTATTTGGTAATATCTTTCAAATCCAGCAACCATCAATAGTTGTTTATACATCTGGGGTGACTGGGCAAGGGCATAGAATTTCCCTGGGTAGAGACGAGAAGGGACAAGATAATCCCTTGCACCCTCGGGCATACTTCTGGTAAGGATTGGGGTTTCTATTTCAATAAAATCCTTGCTATTCAAATATTCTCTTATTGCATTGACGATGTGGTGCCTCATTATAATTATTCTTTGCATTGTCAATCGTCTGAGGTCAAGGTATCTGTATTTTAAGCGCAATTCTTCACTTGCTTTAAGTTCTTCTTCAACAACGAATGGTGGAATCTTTGATTTTGAAAGGATTGTTAGTCCTATGACATTCAATTCGACATCACCAGTGGGTATATCCGGGTTTTTCTGGTTTTCGGGTCTTTCTCGGACAATACCTTTTACCTCAATGCAATCCTGGAGATTAAGTTCATGCGCCGAGGGAATTTTTTTAGGGTCAATAACAAGTTGTAATATCCCGGTGCGGTCTTTTAGATCCACAAAGACAAGGCCACCAAGATTTCGTATTTTGAAAACCCATCCCGCAATTTCGATTTCTTTATCAATAAGGGATTTATTTATTTGAGAATTAAAAAGTTCTTTAATTTTTCCTCCTGTCTGGGTTTTTTTCTTTTTCGCCTTCTATAACGATTCTTGACAGATCAGCAAATTTTAAGAATAATTGATTTACATAATTTACGAGGGCAAGTCTGTTTTTCTGGAGATTCTTCTCTTCGCACATTACGAGTACGGCGTCGAAAAATCGGTCGATATCTTTGCGCAAACTTAAAAGAAGTTTCATTATATCTGGATATCTTTTTTCTGAGAAAAGGGGTGCCATTTTTTCTTCCACCTCTTTCCCCATTTGGTATAAGTTTTTCTCTTCGGGTTTTTCAAAAAGTGCCTCATCAATATCAACAGCAATACTGACATTTTTTAGAATATTGCGGACTCTTTTCTGCCCGATCACGAGTTTAACAAAATCCTCTTTATCCCGGAAATTTTTCAATGCCTCACATCTGAGTTTTGTATCATAAAGATTTAAATTTGTATTATAAATAACGGCATCAACCTCATCGTATCTATAGCCAAGTTCTTCAAGGTATCTTTCAGCCCTTTCAATTAGAAAATCTTTAATCAAATTTTTTTCGATATCCATTTTGTACAATTTTAAATGATTCCAGAAAATAGGTAATATTTCAATGTCAAGATTATGTTTATCGATGATATTGAATATACCATAGGCGTTCCTTCTTACACCTAATGGATCATAAGAACCGGTTGGTCTCTGCCCCGAAAGAAATGCACCAATGATGTTATCAATCTTATCAATTATTGATAATACCGCGCCTTCAATTGATTCAGGGATTTTATCGCCGTTAAATGAGGGTAGATAATGCTCTTTAATGGCAATTGCAACATCCTCTTTTTCACCGCCAGATTTTGCATAATAATAACCCATTATGCCCTGTAACGAAGTAAACTCTTTTTCTCTGACCATATTTGAACAGAGGTCTGCCTTGCATAGTTCGGCAGCCTTTTTTAATACATCCATATTTAGACCATTTATTGATTCAAAATGCTTTGTTGATTTCACAAGGCGCATTGTCTTGTCGTAGACAGTGCCGAGTCCTTCTAACCAGACCATTTCTTTAGTTGCTTCTTGCATTTTTTTGATACCAATTTTCAGATCATTCTGATAATAAAAGAGAGCGTCCTGTAATCTTGATTTTAATACCTTTGCATAACCCTGGGCAACATTTTCTGCTGCCTTTCTTTTGCCATTGAATATACAGATGAAATTATTTGTGCCTTTTACCCAGATAAGATTTCCCAGTGCTTTTAATGTGGTTTTGAGTATTTCTTCAGGAAGTTTTAAAAATTCTGGTTCAAATGTTCCACTCACCGCATCAGGATATTCCACGGTGCAATTGATTTCTTCAATCATATTTTCATCATAAACGGGTTCGCCTTTTAATTCTTTGGCTTTCTCGTCTATCCGAGTTTTTATTATTTTGCGCCTCTCGTTGGGATCAACAACGACACCACCATGTCTTAAAAAGTTCATATATTCACGCGGTTTTTCCATCCTAATCGGGTCAAATGAGAAATGGAAATTGGGCATACTGTATCTCTCTGCCTCAAGTCCGGCATACTTGAATCTCAATGGTTTTCTATCAAGTAATCCTACAATCCACCTTATTGGCCTTGGAAATCTAATTTTATCTGCATTCCAGACCATTGTTCTTGGAAATTCTAAACTGGCGATTATTTTAGGAATTTCGTAGTATAATATATCATCCGTATCTTTGGCGGGAATTTCTTTTGTGGCAGACACATATTCCCCTTTTTCTGTTTTTACAATCTTTATGTCGCTTATTTTTAAATTCTGGGCATTGAGGAATCCTTCAAGGGTCTTTGTTGGTTTACCATCATCATCATAGGCGAACTTCTTCGGTGGACCTTGAATTTCTACTGTCTGCGGTTTTTGTTTTTTTGCAACACCGAGGACAAGGACTCCGATTCTCCGACTGGTATAAATTTTGCGCATCGTTCTGTAGAATATCCTTTCGCGCTTAAAGAGTGTTTCCATTTTTTCCAGAAGTTCACTGGCAGTTTTACTAAGATAACTTGGCGGGAATTCTTCAAAACCGATTTCAAGCAGGAAATCAATCATTTTTCTCTTCTCCCGTAATCTTTTTTAAATATAAACGCGCTGCCTCAGAGGTGAGATTTCTTACCCTTGCAATCATGTTTGCCCTTTCAGAGACACTGATGGCACCCCTTGCCTCAATGAGATTAAATATATGCGAACATTTTATTGCATAATCATATCCTGGAAAAACAAGTCCTTTTTTCAGAAGCTCTTTTGATTCGGCTTCAAATTCATTAAATAGTAGTAAAAGTCTTTGGGCATCCGATTCTTCAAAATTATATTTTGAAAATTCTTTTTCATTTTCCAGATATATATCACCCCAACTCACTTCTTCATTCCATTTTATATCAAATATTGATGAGACACCCTGAATGTTCATACATATTCTTTCCAATCCATAGGTGATTTCTACCGGAATGACTTCCAGATCAATACCGCCAGCCTGCTGGAAATAAGTAAACTGCGTTATTTCAAGACCATCAAGCCAGACCTCCCAGCCAATGCCCCAGGCACCGAGTGTCGGACTTTCCCAATCATCTTCAACGAACCTGATTTCGTGTTCGCCCAGTCTAAAACCAAGTGTCTCAAGGGATTCGAGATAGATTTTTTGTATATCGGCTGGTGCGGGTTTCATTATCACCTGAAATTGATAATATTGCTGGACACGATTCGGGTTTTCGCCGTATCTACCATCTCTTGGTCTTCTACAGGGTTCAACATAGGCGACATTCCACGGTTTTTTGCCAAGAATTCTTAAAAATGTCGCAGGATTAAATGTGCCCGCGCCAACTTCAGAATTATAAGGTTCAAATATAAGACAACCCTTTTCTTGCCAGTAATTTTTTAATTTTAAGATTAGATTTTCAAATGTGAATATTTTTTTGCTCATAAACCTAGGTAATTACTTATTGCTTTCATCCCCCTCAAGCAGATTTCAATAAATTGTTCAAGTTCAAGACCAATATTTTTACAGGCGAGAATCTGTTCACGGTTCGCACCGGCGGCAAATCGCTTTTCTTTGAATCTTCTCAAGACGAAATTGGTATCGAGCGAGGCAAGTTTTTTATCCGGATGCATAAGTGCTGAAGCCACTATTAAACCGGTCAGAGGATCAGTGGCGAATAATGCCCAGTCCAAACGCGATTTTGGTGCAAAATGACCAGCATGAACCTTAATTGCATAAACGATTTCATTTGGAACACCATGTTTTTCAAGAATCTCGCCCCCGATGATTCCGTGTCGCGCAGGGTCATTTAATGTTTCTTCGTAATCAATGTCATGTAATAAGCCAGCGAGGCCCCAAGACTCTTCATTTTCACCAAAATGGCGTGCGAGTTCTTTTAGGCATGCCTCGGCAGCAAGACAGTGTTTAACGAGATTTTTGTTTTTAAGTCTTTGTGATATTAAATTAATAGCATCATTTCTATTCATAAGTAAATAATTATCCACATTTTTGAAAAAAAGTCAAGTGATAAGAGAAAATTCTCCTTCACCTTTTTATAGCATAATTAATACTTTTATCCAAGAATATATAAATTTTGCAAGGTTTAGTGAATATAAATTATTTATTATCTCCGTTTGTTATTTGATTGCTTCAAGGAGTCGGATATACTTTGTAAAAGTTCCGGCGGAACCGGATGGCCAAGTTCCTTGTATTTTATCAGGTCTTTTAATGCCAGTTCAAATTTTTTATTCAAAAAATAGGCAAGAGCACGATTGTAGTATACATCTGCATAACTTGAATCAATATTGAGGGTCTTGCAAAAGTCATCAATTGCCCGGTCAAATAATCCAATCGTTGCATAGGCATTACCACGATTATTATAGGCTTTTGGTTCTTTGGGATTCAGTACTATTGCACGGTCAAAATCCGCAATCGCTGAGTCATATTTGTTTTCGTAGCAATAGAGAATACCGCGACTATTGTATAAATCAGCAATATTGGGGTTGATTTTTATCGCCTGTGATAAATCGGCGATTGCCTGAGGGAATTCTTTTAATGCATTATAAACACTGGCGCGAACACTATATGCATCTATCAAAAATGGGTTTAGTTTAATTGTTCGGGATAAATCGGTAAGTGCAAGGTCCGATCTCTTTAAAGTAAGATAACAGCGGGCGCGGTTAAGGTATGCATCTGCATAGTTGGGGTTGAGTAAGCATGCCTGGTCTAAGTCCGAGATTGCCTTTTCAATTTCTCCAATAACATAAAACGCATAACCCCGGTTATTGTAAAATTCCGGTATGTTTTTATTTAGTTTTATTGCCTGATTGAAGTCAGCGATTGCCTTTTCATAGTCCCTGATTGAAAAAAATAGAAGTCCCCGATTATTATATGTTTCAGCAAGATTGGGGTTCAAACTGATAGACCGATTAAA
>CBFGJP010000104.1:0-7159 GCA_965649105.1 Caldifarciminota bacterium | reverse complement strand
ACACGGTATTTACTAAAGTAGGTGGTCAGTTATCTCCCGAAGGTCCTGGCACCTCTATAAATGTGCAGACAAAGTGGGTAGATGGACCGACAAATCTTGCAGTTGTTGGTCAACCTTCCCCAAATCAAGTTACGATTCAATGGACCGACAATTCAGCAGTTGAGGCAAAATTCTGGATTGCCAGGGCAACCGATGGTGTCTGGAATGAGTTTTATAATGATACATTTGCTAATATCACAACCTATCTTGATACAGTATCATTTTTACACAAATACGCCTACAAAGTTCGGGCAGTTGACAATGCAGGTCATTACTCCGATTGGTCAAATGTTGTTGAATTCACCTCTGGTATGCTTGCCCAGTCAGATTATCCCAGGATGTCGGCGTATAATAATGGGGCGAAGATTGCAAAATATGGGAATAATGTGTTGGTATAAAAATGATAACGCTCTGCTTTTAAAATGGCTTTCTATCAATTTTTGAAAATTGGATTAAAAAATGGTAAAGGTTTATAGTCTCAGAAATGCTGCAGATCTAGGCCAGACTTGCATTTGGGAAGGGTGCGTTTTGGCTATTGACAAAAAAAAAACATGGATATAATTAGCCATAATTGGAGTAGGCAATGAGATTGGATAGGAGATGGCAGATATGAGATATGAGCAGGCAAAGGATATCAGGGAATCAGGGTATCTGCGGAATGAGTCGGAAAACAAATAACAAGAGTGAAAAGGGGGAATAAGGGTGAATAGGGGTGAAAGAGGTATTTTAAGAAAACAAGATGGAACTAAATAAACGAGAAAAACCAGATAAACCAGAAAAACCAGACAGACCAGATGGAATGGGGCAGTATCGTTCCTTTCGGGACTTGCAGGAATCGCAGTATCGCTTTGCTTGCAGTATCACTTCGTTAGCAGGAGACAAAGGATGAATCGTGAACCGTTTACCGTGAAACGATTGAGAAGGATAAAAAAGGGAGACAAAGGTAAACAGGGGTGAAGATGGGAAAGATTAGTGAACCGTGAAACATCGTCAAGGGGTAAATAAGAGAAAAAATTTCGAGAAAACACGATAAACAAAATAGACGGGATAGACCAATCACAGGGCTAAAGATGGCGAAAAAGGGCTAAAGAGGGCTAAAAGGCAAAAGGATTGAAAAGGCAAAAATGGCGATACAACCAGATAAACCAGAAAGACCAGATAGACTAGAGAAACCAAATACACCAGATGGTCGCGGCTGGGAATCAGCTCCTGCATTCGTCATCATTTTTTCCGCACTAAACCGCCGATGGCACCACCGACAAGTCCCAGCAATCCAAAATAAAGTGTGGAGATAAAAATACCAGCACCGATTATTACACCCACGAGACCGCCGAAAATTGTCCCACTGCCACCCAGAATACTTCCCAAAAAACCAAAAATGACTGGCAACAGAACTCCTGCAAGTATCCCTTCAATCGTTCCACTCAAAAATCCCGCAAGCATACCATTTTTTACCCCGCCGATAATCAAACCGGCAATGAACCCAGCAATTATCGGACCAAAAATTGGTATTGGACTCAATACCAACATTGCTATATATCCGATAACGATAGCTAAGATTAACATTGTTCCTCCTTCTTAATTCTTTAAATGTTTATCAAAAAAGATGGGATAAACCAACTTCTTCAATTGATTCACTACTTCTTTCTGCATATTTAACCGCACGAGATTCCTGAAGAAAAGAGATAAAAATTTCTTTTAATCTTTCTATGCTTATCCCCCAACTAAATAAATATAAACCGCTTTGGCTTTTGAGGGTCAACAAGAATTTTTAATTTGGCACCGGGCACTAATTTCCCCACCTCTATTAAATTAAATACTCTTTTAATTGTAAGCGTATATGGTGGATTAATCCCGGTTGTAATGCTCAGTTTTAAACGAACCTGCGGAAGTCTATTTATATAAACACCGGCCTGTTCTGCTGAAATGATTTCTGCAACCCCAGGAATACCAAATTTTTTGAACCATTCAAGTTCTTTCTGTTTTTTATTTCTCCATATTGTAATACCAACGAATAATGCGGTGACAAGAACAATATAGAACCCACCCATAATAAAGAAGAAGGTCTTCAGTGGAAAACCATCTCCGGTCTTTGCTTCAGGACTGGCATTAAAGCCAAGAACGAGAAAAACTATGCCCAGCACTATAAAGATAAATAAAACAAATATATTTAGTTTCCACATATTAATCCCCTTTATTTTATTCTTACAGAATCGTCTATCGTTATAAGGTTTCGCAGCCCGTATCGGCATACGATTTCGTACTGAAAATCTTTAAACATGAACCGTTTACCGTTGGCAAAATAAACCAGATAAACCAAAAAGACCAAATAATCGGAGTTGGAAACCCCTCTTACAAAACTTAGAGGGTGTAGTGGCTGGTGTGGTCAATTGTTTTAGGAATTACGGCTTAAAATTAAAAGTTTTTAAGTTTTTTACTTAAGTACTTCAGGTCTTCTATATCGCGTGGTCTTTTAAGTGCTTCTTTATTTTTTATCAATTCGTTTAAATCAATATAATATACCTCCTACAATAAGATATTTTACGGAGTTTTTGTAAAGAAGATAAAGAAATTCTTTTATGTCATTTGAGAAACTAATCGCCTTCATCTGGGTTTGCAATATGCCTTTTTTGGCAAAATTTACTTTCGCGGACATCCGGATTTTTCTTTCCGAATACCCTGATGCGAAGTAAATACGCAATTTTCTGCCTCTGTTCTGGTGTCATCGTTATATGCTGTAAGATATCGTACCTTTCTGCATCTGCATAATTCTTTGATTTATGGAAAATTCCTTTCATAAGTTAATTCTCTGTAAAAAATGCACATTTTTATTACAAGACTAACCTCTGGTTTTGAAAGAATCAACGGTCCTTGTAGAAAGATTGCCAAACATTATACTATATTCTTGCCAGCGCCTGGTCTAAATCCGCAATCAGGTCTTCAACATTTTCTATCCCGACTGACATCCGGACAAATCCCGGATTTATCCCTGCCTTTATCAACTCTTCTTCAGTATATGTAGAATGGGTCATTGATGCAGGATGTTCAATCAAGGTATCGGTATCACCGAGACTCACCGCAAGGGTACAAACCTTCACCGAATTCATAACTATCTTGCCCGCCTCTTTACCACCCTTTAAATCAAACCCGAGCATCCCACCGAAAAGACGCATCTGCTTTTTCGCAATTTCATATCCGGGATGGTCTTCAAGTCCCGGATAATACACTTTTGCAACCTTTGGATGGTTCTTCAAAAAATTTGCCAGAGCCATGGCATTTTCACAGTGCCTTTCCATCCTTACCGCAAGGGTCTTCAATCCCCGCAGTATTAACCAGGCATTGATTGGTGAAATACATCCCCCAACATCCTTTGCAATCTCAGCCATTGACATAATAAAATCTTTCTTGCCAACAACTATGCCACCAATTAAATCTCCATGCCCACCGAGATATTTTGTTGCGGAATGTAAAACAATATCAGCACCTAATTCAATGGGTCTTTGTAGATAAGGGGTTGCGAAGGTATTGTCAACACAGAGAAAAATATTGTTTTTATGGGCTATATCAGCAATCGCACTAATGTCATTTATCTTTAAAATGGGATTGGCAGGTGATTCAAGGAGAATCAATCTTGTGTCTGGCTTTAATGCGGATTTTACCTGATTTAAATCGCTTGTGTCCACAAAGGTCGTGGTGATACCAAGACGCGGAAGAATGGTCTGGCAAAGACCATAAGTCCCACCATATATTACTTTATCAACAATCATATGGTCACCTGTCTTACAGCAGGTAACTACTGTAGCAAATACCGCGGCCATTCCTGAGGCAAAGGCAAGCCCGGCCTCAGCAGATTCTAATAGTGCCATCTTCTTTGCAAGCAAATCAATTGTAGGATTTCCAAGTCGGGTATAGATATATCCTTCTTCTTCCCCTTTAAATAATCGTGCACCATGATCAACATCCTTAAAGACAAATGTTGATGTCATATAAATCGGTGGCACATGGGCACCTGTCTTCTCATCCGGATGCACGCCACCGTGCACGATATTCGTCTCTATGTGCATAAAAACCTCCCCTATTAGATAAATATTACAAACATATGTGAATGTTCAAAATTCAAATAATAAAAAATTTTATCTCTTACCACGCCTGCCTTACTGAAAAAATCGCGTCCAGTTAAAACTGGACGCTACGCCTGGAAAAAATTTCATAGCAGTTTCAATCGCTCTTCATCTATTTGATATTTTGCACAAATCAGTTTGATCAATGAATCAGGAACCTCGGCTCCAATGCATTCATATTTCTTATATTCTTCTGGTTGCAACTCAAGTGATTGTGCAAACTCTTCTTCGGTCATATTCAAACTCTTGCGAAAACTCCAAAGTCGCTGTGGTATGCCAATTCTGTTAGTCTTAATATCAATCCAGTAGTGCAATTTTTCAGTAGTATATAACTTTTTCAAAAACGAAATATTCTGGGATAGAACTTTTAATCTAAGCTTATATTTGTTCATAATTCCTGAAGATATTGGATATCTCTTAAATCAACATCCCTGCCAGCATTCTTCTTCATTTCAATGAGCGTATTCTTATCAACAACATAAATTGGAATTTCGTCAATTGTTATCTCTATTGGTTTGATGTCAGAATAATTATAAATTAATGCGATGTCAAGGCGATATATTCCATCTGAATCACTAAAATTCAAAACTCGGGCATTTTTTTCTTCAATCCACTTCTGCCTTTTATTTGCGTCAGTCATCTCTATCGGTGATATCGGCACCATTGGTTTAAGATTGAACTCATCTATGACTGCAATCAATTTCTTTACATTATCTTCACTAAAATCAATTACCACATCAAGATCAAATGTTGCCCTCAAGACACCATGAAGCACAGCAGCCACACCGCCGATGACAAAATATTTTACACCGTTTTCGTAAAAACGCCGCAACAGTGCGAAAAATGGAGGGTATTCTATTTCTGGCATAGTTCTATCAACACACCGCCGGTACTCTGGGGATGGATAAATGCAATCTTTGAATCCATCGCGCCCTTACGAGGCTTTTCATCAATAAGTTTAATGCCGGATTTTTTTATTTGCTCAAGCACCTCTTCAATATTTTCGACCCTAAATGCAATGTGATGCAATCCCTCTCCTTTTTTTTCAATAAACTTTGCAACCGTGCTATCAGGACTGAGAGGTTCAAGCAGTTCAATATGGATATCTCCAATCTCAAGCATTGCAACCTTGACCTTCTGGTCCGGAACATCTGTGACTTTGAACAGTCTCATGCCAAAAATATCCAGCCATACCTTAAGACTTTCAGAAATGCTTTTGACAGCGATGGCTAAGTGGGAGATAGTCAATCGTTTTACGGTTTCGCGGCCCGTATCGTTATTCGTCTTGGTTTTACGTCTTTGGTTTTTAAAAGAATCCCAGGCTGCAGCGAGATTATAAATCTGTCGTGCGATTTTATCATATAGGTCAATAAGATTTTTACACAACTCTGTCTCTATTTTATAAATATCTCTAATATGTTCCAAACTCACAATAGTCTCATTGCACTCTGCCATTGCATCGTCTAAATACTTTTGGAACCCTGCCCTTTGATGTTTTTTTGCAAATCCTTCAGCAATTAAGCGAGGAATTGCCTTAGTTCCCCTACTTAATTGAGAATATAAATCGTATCTTTCTGTTATTGGCAATTTTGGTAAAATCACCATTGCAACATCAATTGATGCCTGGTATGCGTTTTTATATACCTCCAAATCACGAAAACTTTTTATCATAACTGTCTCCCTGTTAAAAAACATCTAACAATAGACCATAGACGAAACGGGCTGCGAAACCGTGTAACATCATACTACAATAACCTTCTCTTCTTTGCTTCCTCTTCAAGCCAGGGACGGAATTTGGGATGGGCAATATTTATCAATGCCTCGGCACGCTGGCGAAGATTTTTTCCATGGAGATACGCCACACCATATTCAGTAACAACATAGTGAACATCGGCGCGAGTAGTGACAACACCTGCTCCGACTTGCAAGGTCGGCACAATCTTGGATACGGTATCATTTTTCGCGGTTGACGGTAAGGCAATGATCGGCTTTCCGCCCTTTGATTGTGCTGCACCACGAATGAAATCTACCTGTCCGCCAAAACCGGAATAAATTTTTGTTCCGATTGAATCCGAACAGACCTGACCGGTAATATCAACTTCAATTGCGGAATTTATCGCCACCATTTTGTCATTTCGTGCCACAACTACCGGATGATTTGTATAATTCGTAGGATGAGTTTCAAAAATAGGATTATTATCGATAAATTCGTATAATCTGCGTGAACCAAGATAGAATGTCGCAACCACCTTGTAAGGATGAAGTGTCTTTTTGGCTCCTGTGATAACGCCCGCTTCAATCGCTTCCATAATACTATCCGATACCATTTCTGTATGAACTCCAAGGTCCCTTTTATTAAACATTGCCTTCAGTGCGGCATTGGGAATACCACCGATACCTAATTGGAGTGTAGAACCATCTTCCACCAAATCTGCGATATTCTGTCCAATTTTCTTTTCGACATCAGTGAAAGGAACAGGTTCAAGTTCTGGTAAATCCATATTGACTTCAACAATTTTATGGACACGAGAAATATGAATAAATGAATCTCCTAAAGTCCGGGGCATTTTCTCATTAACCTGGGCAACTACAATCTTCGCAGTCTCCGCCGCCGCCTTAGATGATAAACATTCAACACCGAAACTCATAAATCCATGTTCATCCGGTGGTGACAAATGTAGAAATGCAACATCAAGAGGCAGGAGACCGGAATAAAATAGATTCGGAATTTCATACAAAAATACCGGGATATAATCAGCCCTTCCTTCGTTTACTGCGGCACGGTCACCCGGTCCGACAAACAAAGAATTATGTCGGAAATGATCTTCCATTCCCGGTTTTGATAATGGGTCATCCCCAAACAAGAGCACATGGGTGACTTCAACATTATACAATTCGTCTTTACGCATCGCCAGTGCCTGCGTTAAAGTCATTGGGGTTGCAGCATTTCCGCTTATATAAATTCGGTCATTACTCTTTACTACAGAAACTGCTTCTTC
>CBFGJP010000103.1:2948-7181 GCA_965649105.1 Caldifarciminota bacterium | reverse complement strand
AAGAAGAGAATTATTGAATGAACTTTTGTGGCGAAAATGACCTGGGATGGGGGAGAGCCGGTTTTGGATGCGGTCTTTTCAAAAAATTTGGAGCAGGAGTTTGGTAAGGCACGGAAATATGGTGAAAAGATTACTTCACATTATGAAAATGTTGCCTCAAGTATGCAGGCAATGTATGAAGAGGCATTTTTCAATTTATTGAATTATGTCTATGAGCAGACAAAAATACCTTTTTTATGCCTTGCTGGTGGCTGTGCAATGAACAGTGTTGCCAATGGAAAAATATTTGATAGAACACCATTCAAGGAAGTCTTTATACAACCTGCAGCAGGCGACGCCGGTGGTGCACTCGGTTCTGCATATTATCTCTATAATCACATCCTTGGGAATGAACGGAACTTCGTGTTAAAAAATGCCTACTGGGGTCCCCGCTTTGACAGTTCTACAATTGAACAATTAATCAATAACACAATTAAACAATTGAATAATTGTTCAATTGTTCAAGTATCAAGTGACGATGAATTATGCCAGAAGACTGCAAAATACATTGCTGATGGTAATGTTGTCGGTTGGTTTCAAGGCAGGATGGAATGGGGACCAAGGGCATTGGGAAATAGAAGTATTCTTGTAGATCCGAGAAGGCCAGATATGAAGGATATACTCAATGCCCGTATCAAACGCCGGGAGCCATTCAGACCCTTTGCCCCTTCAATACTACTTGAAAAGGTGGGTGAATATTTTGAAAAGGACTATCCTGACCCCTTTATGATAAAGGTATACCCCCATTAGGGAAGAAAAACGCAATATTATCCCGGCTGTTACACATGTAGATGGCACAGGTAGATTACAGACCGTAAGCAAAGAGGAAAATCCACTGTACTGGAAATTGATAAAAGAATTTGAGCGCGTAACCGGTGTTCCGGTTCTATTGAATACTTCTTTTAATGAAAATGAACCAATCGTTTGTAAACCTGATGAAGCACTTGATTGCTTTCTAAGAACAAAGATGGATGTTCTTGTCCTGGGAAATTACATAATTAAGAAAAACTAATATTACCTCATCACTATACCACATTTCGGTTTTTTAAAAAAGTGAAAAAGATATGAGTAAAAGATTATTGCTCCTCAATCAGACATTCTGGCCTGATAATGCCGCAACCAGTCAGCATCTAACTGACCTTGCAGTTGCACTCGTAGAAACTGGTTTCAGAGTTGATGCTATAAGCGATAGACGCTCCTATGATGATCGCAGTAAAATTTTACCGAAGTTTGAAGTCTATAAAGGGGTGAGGATAAACCGTGTTGGTTCTACTGCATTCGGCAAAAAAACAAAGTTCCACCGTGGTTTGGACTATCTTTCTTTTAATATTTCGTTTTTACTGAAAATGTTATCATTGCCAAAATATGATTTTGTTATCGGTTTGACGACTCCCCCCTGGATTTCATTCTTTGGTTTACTCTTCTGCAAACTTAGGGGTGGTAAATTTATTCACTGGGCAATGGATGTGAATCCAGATGAGGCAGTGAAGCTTGGCTGGGTTAAACAGGGGTCTTTGTTTTATAAACTCCTCGATGCCTGGGCAGGATATACCTATAAGAAATCATATAAGATAATCGCTCTTGATAGATATATGGCAGATTTGATTAAAAGCAAAGGTATTGATGGTCAAAAGATTGGAGTGATTCCAGTCTGGACACACGATGAGGTTGAGTCGGTGCCGCACGAGAAAAATCCATTTCGCAAGGATCATAATCTTGATAATAAATTTGTTATTATGTATTCAGGAAATTTCAGTATCTGCCATCCGATTGATACGGCTCTTGAGACAGCAAAGAGATTGAAGAATGAGAAGGATATCATTTTTATGTTTATCGGTGGTGGTGTAAGGCTAACTGAAATCTTGAGTTTTAAGGAAAAATATTCGCTGGATAACATAATCTATCTTCCATATCAGAGACGGGAATATATAAAATATTCTCTCTCTGCTGCTGATTTGCATGTTGTATCAATGGGTGATGATTATGTTGGCATTGTCCATCCCTGCAAAATTTATGGAATTTTAGGAACAGGCAGGCCATTTGTCCTGCTCGGACCGATTAAAAGCCATATCGGTGATATTATTACAGAGCATAGAATTGGCTATCAGGTAAGCCATGGTGATGTAGAAGGACTTTTGGATATCATAAAAACCGTGAAAAATTTAAGCCCTGCTGAAAAGACTAAATATGCCAACATATCCCTCTTTCTCGCAAAGAATAAATTCTCACGTTCCCACCTTACGAAGAAATTTATTTCCATCTCTTTCACCCCCAACGCATTTCGGTTTTTTAAAAAAGTGAAAAAGATTACTGATGACCCGATTGAATCTTAATTTCACCACTACGATATTAAAAAATAATAAAAAAATAAAAAAATTTATAATGGAACAAAGTCGAAATAAATTCGGAATCGGTAGTCGCTATAAGATTTCTCAACAAGATCTAATTGTTTTGTCTCTTACCGCGCCCAAAAAGGTTCAGCTTTATTCTTCTTCACCCCAACAACATTTCGGTTTTTTAAAAAAGTGAAAAAGTTAACAATAAGACAGGGAGACAATTATGGATCTGAAAGTGAAAATTTTAAAGGCTGTCGCCAATGAAAAGCGTGTAAGAATTTTGCAACTTTTGCACAAAAAAGGACGGATGGAATTGCGTGAGATAGCACATATAATGGATATTCCTGAGGCAACTGCCTGCCGTCATCTTAAGATTCTGGAGAATGTGAATTTTGTTAAGAGCGAGATTCAGAATGGTATTGCCGAATACTGGTTAAACAACGATAAGAGCCTTACCATCAATCAAAAGGTATTGGCTATAATATGCGAACAATAGTTCCCGTAACAACATTTCGGTTTTTTAAAAAAGTGAAAAACTAAGAATAAAAAAATTTAATAAGTTGAGAATTAATAATTTCGAGATTGACTGTAGCAATTCTATTGACATTCAATTACCTTTGTATATAATGAACCTGGGCGAAAATATACATAGCATTATCAATGTAACTAATAACAGGAGGTATAATGGATAGAAATAAAAGGATATGTATTACAGGTGGAAAGGGGTTTTTAGGTAAACATCTCGTAAATAGATTTAAAGAGAACGGATACAAAAATGTTTTTGTTGCAGATTTGCCCGAGTATGATCTCAGGGAATTAGAAAATGTAAAGAGGATGTATGAAGATATAAAACCTGATATTGTAGTTCACCTTGCTGCTCGTGTCGGCGGGATTGGTGCAAATCGCGAACATCCTGCCGAGTTTTTTTATGACAATTTGACTATGGGTGTATTTCTGCTTGACCAGGCATATCGCCATAAAATTGAAAAGTTTGTTGCGTTAGGCACGATCTGCTGCTACCCCAAGTTTACGCCGGTTCCATTTAAAGAAGAAAATCTATGGGATGGTTATCCTGAAGAGACCAATGCCCCTTATGGTCTGGCAAAGAAGATGCTTTTGGTTCAGTCCCAAGCATACCGCCAGCAATACGGTTTTAATTCTATATTTTTGATGCCGGTAAATCTATACGGTCCGGGCGATAATTTTGACCCTGCTTCTTCGCATGTAATTCCAGCGCTGATTAAGAAGTTTGTTGAGTCAATGGGTGGAAAAGAAGGTGTGTTAAAACGTCTTAACACCGATGCTCCGATGCACCGTTGCTCCGATGCTCCGGTTACCGTCTGGGGTACTGGCAGGGCCACTCGTGAATTTTTGTATGTTGAGGATTGTGCTGAGGCGATTGTGCTGGCGACCGAGCATTATAATAAATCAGACCCAGTGAATATTGGTGCAGGTTTTGAGATTTCAATTAAAGATTTGACCGAATTGATTGCAAGATTATTGAAATTCAATGGTGAGATTAAGTGGGATACTACAAAGCCCGATGGTCAACCCAGGAGGATGCTTGACACATCAAAGGCAGAGCAAGAGTTTGGTTTCAGGGCAAAGACGAATTTTGAAGAAGGATTGAAAAAGACCATTGATTGGTACCTCAATTCAAATGCCCCATAACCTCCTTCCACTTGCGAAGTGGAAGTGAAAAGGGTTGATATTTCATTGGCTTTTCGCTGATTTTTTTAGACCCCCCTCCACTTCGCAAGTGGAAAGGAGTGCTTCGTAAATGGCGGAATTACTTTAGCCATCCCACAATTCCCAAATTCTACAATTCGGTAATTGCCGAATTGACGAACGGATTACT
>CBFGJP010000103.1:0-2938 GCA_965649105.1 Caldifarciminota bacterium | reverse complement strand
ATATTATAGAATTACGACTCGCCAATATCGTCAGATATAAAAAGCGCTAAAGTGAAACAATTTTTTGGATTAAATATCATAAGGGAAATTCCGTTTTTCTGTAATAATGCGAAAGGGTGGTAAACAAACAACCTTGAGAATAAAAACGGATGTATAAATAATGCTACAAATCATTCAAAACTACGAAACCGGTGAGTTGAAGATTGAGGGGTTCCCGTTGTTCAGCACGGAATGGTTTTAGTTCAAAATGCATTTTAATCAGTGCGGGCACTGAACGAAAAAGTGTGGAACTGGCAAGAAAGAATCTTTTCCAGAAGGCAAAATCCCGTCAAAGAAAGATAAAAAATTGATACTACTGAATTTGATAGGCACTGTTATGTCCCCTGTCTTAAAGTTGTCTTGTATATAGGACAATATTTAACTAATTGTTGACTTCTATGGAAGAACAAATATAATATGTTATGGAAGATAAAAAAGAGATATTTAAGATATTGATAAAGGAATTTCACGAGTCTAAAATTCCGATTGCTATCAAAAGAGATCTACAAATACCGCCAAAGTCAAATAAGATAATTACGATTGTTGGACCGCGTCGGGTGGGTAAGACTTTCTATTTTTATCAATTAATAAATGATTTAAAAGGAAAGACGCCCTACGACAGAATTTTTTATGTCAGTTTTGAAGATGATAGAATTTTGCCTTTATCGTTCCGGGATTTGGATGCCTTTCTTGAGGCATATTTTGAACTTTATCCCGATAATAAGGACCGCAATCTTTTTCTTTTCCTTGACGAGATCCAAAACATTGAAGGTTGGGAAACCTTTGTTCGTCGGATATACGACAAAGAAAATGTGAATATTTATATTACCGGTTCTTCTTCACGGTTATTAAGCCGCGAAATTGCTACTTCTTTGCGGGGTCGCACATTGTGCTATAAAATATTCCCGCTAAGTTTTAAAGAATTTTTGAGGTTTAAAGGCATAGAAGTGAAGCCTGATTTCGCCTACTCTAAAGTAAGATATAAAATTAAATATTTTTTAAGGGAATATATAAACACTGGTGGTTTTCCAGAAGTTGTCTTGGCGCGTGAAGAATTGAGAGCCCCAATTTTAAAAAATTATCACGACCTTATTATATACCGCGACCTCGTAGAAAGATTTTCAATACGGAATATTCAACTTTTAAAGGATATAATCAAATTTTTAATTACAAATGTTGCCAATACCTTTTCCATAAATGCCTATTATCATAGCCTATTACCACACTATCACATCTCCCGGGAAACGATTTTAGAATATTTATCTTATTTAGGGGAGGTTGAACTGATACATTTCGTTCCAATTTTTTCTTATTCTTTGAAAGTCCAGCAAGTCAACCCTAAAAAGATATATACAATTGATAATGGTTTGAGGAATGCTGTTTCATTTAGGTTTTCTCAAGATGAGGGCAGGTTGGTCGAAAATTTGGTTTTCCAACAATTGTTAAGGCTCGGTCTTGATGTTTATTATTGGAAGAAAAAAGGAGAAGTTGACTTTGTGATTAAAGAAAATGGTGATTTGACGGCGATAAATGTCTCTTATGGGCGGGTATTGGATAAAAGGGAGATAAACGGATTATTGGAATTTAAGAATACCTATAAAAAACATGTAAGAGATTTAATCATAATCACTAATGACTTAGAGAAGAATCAGGACGGAATTAAATATATCCCCTTATGGAAATGGCTGATAGGTGGTCGGTGATTATTTTATGAAACAGATAATTCAAAACTACAAAACTGGTGAATTGAAAATAACCCCCTTCCACTTCGCAAGTGGAAGTGAAAAGTGCTGATACTTCATTGGGTTTTCGCTGATTTTTTTAGACCCCGAGTTCCACTTCGCAAGTGGAAGTGAAATGGAAGCAAAAAATATGAGAATGATGAATTCCATCCCCATTTCGTAAGTGGAAATGAGTAAATAGAATTTGGTATGTTGGAATTATATAATGTTGTAAAAATTTTTCTTGACATTGGAAAGTTTTTCTCTATAATCTTGATGTCCAGGAGGTGGTTTAAATGACTTTTTTGGAAAGGATAGAAATTGATGCCAAAGTTTGTAATGGTAAGCCAGTGATTAAAGGAACGCGAATTCCAGTTTCTGTGATACTTGATAATCTGGCAGAAGGTAAATCCTGGGATGAAATTCTTGCGAATTATCCTGAATTAACCCGTGCAGATATTCATGCTGCCTTGCATTATGCGAAGGCTTCTCTTGAAAATATTGAGCTTAAAGAGGTGAATGTCTAAGGGTTATATCTCGACCAGATGCTCGGTGTTGAAGTTGCTAATAAGTTGAGAGAGCAAGGATATGATGTAGTACGGGCTTCGGAAATTGGACAGGGACGAGCGGATGACCATAAGATTTTAGAAAAATCTATCTCAGAAAAGGATTCTAATTACCCTTGATGAACATTTTGGTGATTGGGTGGTATTGCCATTGAGTGTGCATTTAGGAGTGGTTCGTGTTAAAGTTAATCCTGCCACTTCTGATAAGATATTAAATTTACTTCTACCTTTTTTTGCAAAATATAAAATGGATGATTTTATTGATCATCTTGTCCGTAAGGATGGAATCAAAAATATTATCGGCTTTTAAAAAGATTTGAGGAACTCACGGGGGTGGGTGGGATATTGAATACTTCATTTAATCTACATGGTGAGCCGATTGTCTGCTCACCTGATGATGCGATGAAAACTTTTTTGAATTCCGGTCTTGACGCCCTCGCCATAGAAAATTTTTATATCACCAAGAAGAAACAAGATACATCAGGGGAGAACCCCTGAAACCCCCCATCGATGCTCCATCTTATAGTTGGCACTTTCCCTCGGCGATCGGAAATCCCTGATGTATCTTGTCCATATTTTTTTCTATAATGAAAAATTTCATTATATTGTATA
>CBFGJP010000102.1:0-7516 GCA_965649105.1 Caldifarciminota bacterium | reverse complement strand
TTCAATCTACAGAATGCGTGAGCGAAGACATTGATTGGCCTGGTGATGATGAGGGTTATAGTTATCTTGCATCAAGGGATGTGGTTTTGTGGAAGTATGGAGATGATATTCATTATGCCCGGAGAATTGGGCTTGGCGAGTGGCAGTATTTAGGTAATTTATCACAACCTGCAGATTTATCCTCCTATCCTCAGGGCATTGTCTATGGTAGTAGTGCTATGGGACAGAAGTTATTTGCCTTATGGACTGAAAAGTCAGGAAGCAATTATTATCTTGTGCGGAAGATTATCAATCTGCCATCAGCATATCCGAATGTCCGTAGCATTGCTCATGTTGATATCCCTGAGGCGACAGGATTTAATAATTCAAGAAGGTTGATTCGGGATAAAAATGGTATATTGCATCTTGCCTTTACCAGCGGGGATAGTGTCTATCATACATTCTTAAGAGATACAAGTTGGTCAGAGCCGGTTGCAATTGGCGAGGGTAGGTATCCCGCACTTGCCCTTGATAATAACGGCAGAATCCATTGTATCTGGTCTTATAATCAGGAAAAATCTCAATCAAACTTTATGATGTCTGTGGCAGGCTGGTGCTAAGGGAAGATATAATAAAATCTAAAATTGGAATGAATGAAATATTGGTTGGGACCAGGGATTTATCTGCTGGTGTCTATTTTGTGCGATTAGAGGCAGGGGATTATAAGAAGGTGGAAAAGGCGATACTTTTGAGATGATAGGAAGTTGGGTGAGGAAGTGAGTTTGGAGGTTGGATGGGGGAAGTGGGAAATTATAGGTCAATAAACGAAATTCTTCAAAAATTTGAGTTGCTCTTTAGTGGATTATAACAATCTTTTTTACTATTTCTGCAGTTTCAGTTTTTAAGACTATAAAATAGACTCCGCTCTCCACTTCATTTAAATTCCATACAGGTTCAATGTTTTTTGAAAAATCGTGTATAAGACTTCCTTGGACATCGTATATTTTTAATGAAAATTTTTTGCCTTTTACAATCCCTTCGGGCAGGAGAATCTTTAGCCTATCTTTGGCAGGATTGGGCTGGCAGAAGAGAAAAGGTAAGATATTGCGATTGCCAGCTATTTCTTCTATGTGTGATCCTGGCTTGATGTATATAGAATCAACCTTCCAGTATTCACCATCAGGTCCGAGAAATCCTGACACTGGTTCTTTTTCTATGATGAATAATCTATCATCAGCCCAACTCCGGTAGTAAATCTTAGCATACCCTTCTTTCTTTGCTCTTATTCTTAACCAATAATTGAAGGAGTCCTGTGGTGAAAGACGGACTGAATATGGATAACCACCTCGCCATTCAATCATCTCATAACCAGAAAGGTTCGGTGTGTGTATAACTTCGCCAATGCCTGGGCCAGTTGACTGCCACCCACTAATATCAAGTTCAAGTGTATCAACTGCAGTCAGCAAACCGAATCTATATGGTGAGACAAGTCCTGTGTTGACGAACCAGAGGTTCACACTTGTATCAGTGTTAAGATATGTAGTTTCTGGAAGTAGCGGTCTCATAACCAAATCACAGGGACCCAATTCGTAATCAGGATAATTGATATAAATCGGATTTGTGCAGTATTCATAGTCACCATTCCAACTTACCAACTCTAAGCGCATAAAGTTTGTATCATTACTACCAAAAGTTCTCTGCCACTCATATTCATAATCACCACCGAAGGTAATTGTATGACTGTAAATCTCACCTTCCCGTGAAAAGATTGAGACCTCATCCAATGGGTCAGCATCATCTACTTCAAGGCAAAAGTTAATTGTCTTATTCCCAGCAGAAATAAGAATATTCTCGCCCATAATCAAATCCATAATATTGTTATTGTTTGTATCAGCATAGATATACAATCGTGAATCGCCCATTTCATCACAGACCATTACCCTTCCCAATTTTAGCGCCTTCAGGATTGTATCAGGATGGTCTGAACTGGCATAGACTGCAGAGTGAGATTTTAATGGGTTACCTCCTGGTTCGTTCCCATGATAATCAGAATTTCCTGCGGCGGCAATCCTTTTTCTTTGACATAATAACTCGTGCCACCAGGCTACTGCTTCAGCATCGCTACGATTATCTTTTTTGGGGAACCAGGTAAAACTATTAAATATTTCAATTGCATCAATCCCCCGGTCTAAAATAGGATAATGGTCCCAGCCCATTCCAAGTTCATCGTCACAGGGATGGTTTATTTGAATAAGACCTCCGCGATAAGTGGCATCATCAATCATTTGTGTAACCGACCCGTGATAAAATGTGTTTGCGCCTTCAGGACCCAAAATATTTGCATGGCCTGAGTCGGTCGTCCATTCAGTGCCTCTTATTGGTTCACAGTTTCCAGTCCGGTGAAAGGCAGTATCATAACACTGTCCAAGTGTATCATGGTCAGTAATACAACAGAAATTTCCTCCTTCATTATTTACGAGGTTCAAAAGTTCTGATACTGAGTGAACTCCGTCTGAATATGTGGTGTGGATGTGAAATGTCCCAAAATACCAGTTAAAATCTGATTGCCAGAGGTAATAAGAAAATTTTTGCTTCTCTAAGAGTGACTGTATTTCCAGTTTGTTATTCTCTCTTAAGTATGCCCGTGTTTTACCTAAATCAATTGTTACTCTTTTTTGCCCGTCAAATTCAGAGATGAATTTATCATTCAGGAATACCTTAAAGGAAGGAAGTCCTTCAATATTGAGGAACAGACCATTTTTAAATTCGGGAATACTGAAATAAAAGATATGGGTTCCTTCTTCTATTGTCACTGTATTACTCATCAGGATTTTGTCTTTTTCTAAGGGTAAAAGGCTAATTGAGAAATAAATAAATAGGCTTGCAACTACCCCCATTCTAACCCCTTAATCTACCGAACCTTAATAAATTTCTCTCTATATATTTGGTTGTCTACCACCACATTTACAAAATAGACACCAGGTGGGAGATATGAGACATCAATGTTCTGAATCAGGTAGTCTCCACGACTGCTTCTTTTTGTTGAACTCACAAGGGTACCAGTGATATCAAATATGCTGACCTTAACACCTCCTTTAATAGCACTATTTAGCCTGATTCGGACTGTCTTCTTTACTATTGAATTTAATAAACCAATTTTACCAAATTTTTTCATATTCTCTTCTTCAACTGTTTGACCCACAAGATGCCATCTCACTGCATCAAACGCGATCTTTTGCATTGCAGTCCCTGATGCATCACCGAGATAGACATAGCCACCAGTAGTATTAAAAGGAAATGTGCCGAGGGAGACCCATTGATTGGAATAGTTATTCTGATTTATCACCACGGTCTGATTACCACCTGCATAATAAATTCTATATCTTGCATTTGCGGTTGCGTTGATTGAAGGGATATAAGCAAAGACTTCATATGTTCCTGCTGATGGCAGATGTGGAGTCCAGGTGACATAGCAGGTATCGGCAGAGACTGTAGTATATGTCCACCAGAAATGTCCGTTATAACCGGAAAGATTATCATGATAAAAACGCATCGTTGAAGGTGAATTTGTGAACATATAGAAACCATAGGGCTCATTAGTATAACGAATCTGCAAATCATCTACGAGTGTATCAACCGCAGGTGGCCAGGAGCCCCTTGCGCCCCGGCACCAGTAGACAGAATTCAAATTTTGATAACCATTGTTATAACCTGGCCAGTCATATCTTGCATACTTGCCATCATAACTTGGATAACCAGGGGTGTTTTTATTGCCGTAAGGGTCATTAAAGATAAGCGTATGCCAGTTTAAGACCTGACCTACCGCGAGGACAAGATGTCCTGCAGAAGTCAACCCCACACACATAGCATAGGGCCAGCCAGCAGAGACCTCAGCTTGGGTTTCTTCCCAGGTTGGTGTATCATCAATCCAGGAATTGAGATTATGATAGGTGAGATAATTATACATCCTTGAGTATGGTGAATATCCATTATACCACATATATCCATAACCACCCCAGGCATTATTACCACCAGCGTCCTGGGCAACGAGGTCATAGGTAACTTCGCGATAATTATATTGGGCACAGATATAATTCCCAAAGTGGCTTGTATGTCCATAAGGATAAGAACACCAGCAGTCCCAGTATGGTAGTTTGCGATAATAGGCAATTGCCATTATTGCAGTCGTTGGGGCACAGGACCAGTGTCCATTATGCCAATCCGGTGTATCATAGACCTGATGGACATAAGGGACATCAATGGAATCGCGTGTGCCAAAATCAGGCATGATATTGTAGTAATCCATTTTTAACGGTTCAGTTGATTTAAAGAGGATTTTTGATTTTATAATTTTGTTATTCACAATTTCGGCCTGGATTATCTCCTGACGGTCAAAGGTGTGATAGATTATTTTTTCTGAATTAACAAAACTCGGGTCCATTTCGTAAATATCAGGGGTATTTGTGAGTTGGATTTTTTCCGAGCCATCATATTTTGAGAGAAATAATTCAGAATTAATGAGCTTATGTCCCTCTGTGGATGTCTTATGGTAGATTAAATATCTACTATCTGGTGCCCAGGAAAAACTTTTGCCTTCATCAATTTCATAAGTGCGATTTTCAACACGGTCATAGACCTTTATAAAGCCACTGAGTGTAGAATAGGCAATGAATCTTGAATCAAAGGACCATTCTGGATAACCATAGCCACATTTTTTATCAGTAATGCAGATTCTATTATCATCCTTAAGGTTCAAAAGCCACAACTGGTCTTGGTTATCATTATATACTGCAAAATTGCCATCCGGAGAGATAGGGCAGAGGTTGGCATAAATGCCAAGTTTGTATCTTCTCGTATCTCCATTGTTTTTAACAATCAAATCTTCTCCAATAGTAAATGCAACCTTTCCGTCTTTTGAAAAACTCACCTGCCCTGCCTGATAAACAGGAGAGTGTAGATTTTCAATTGTGTTTGTTTTCAAATCATAGATTGCAGGGATCTGCAAACCATTTTCTTTTATGATTTTAAACCCAATTTTGGCTTTATCACAAGAGATAGAATAATACCTACCACATCCAGGACCAGAATAAATCTCTTTGAGTTCACTGCTGGTCAGAAGATAAAGATTATTACAATAATTATTGGTTAGCACCACACCATAAGGTGTGCTAACTGGAATACAAAGGTAAACTTCAGGCTCAAGCGCCATCAAAATCAGAATTACAAGTTCCATATAACCCCCTTTATTAAAAATTTTATCCAGATTAATATATTTATCAAGCCCCCTTTATTAGACTTAAATATCACGGTGTTTCACATTTTTCTAATGACATCTAAACATCTGAATAATTTAATAATTGTTTAAGTGTTTACATTTCGGGCAAATTTAAAATATTTCTATTGGGCATTATGATATTAATATCGCCGCTAAAAGCGACTACTAAAATAATGGACTATTTGAGAGGCAGAAATATTATTTGATTTTCACGACCCGTATAAATTTTTCACCATCCCCAACAAAATAGACACCGGGATTGAGGTCAGCACCGATATTGCTGTTTGGATATGTGCGTATTCTTCTTCCAGTTATGTCGTAGATAGTGCAGGTATCTCTCTTACTTCCTTTGAGCACTGCAAAATGCGAAAAGGGATTGGGAATGATAACTGGATTGTTTATTTTATGAAATTCTTTTCTATCACCCGTAATACCTCCAGCATAATATTCATAGGCACCAATATCCCAGCGCAACCCCTGGGGTCGGGAAACACCGATGATATCATAAAGCACTTCAAGGAGTGAATCGCCATGGTCAATCGCAGGTGAGGTTGGCTGGAGTCTGAAGTCATTATTTATGGAATCAACGAATAACGGGTCCTGATTCAAGATATCATGGGGACCAACCACGGTTGGTGGACTGGCACCAAAGATAAGATTATAATCTCCGTTTGCAGAAGCGGTATCATCCCACCAGTAACTGGTATTGGTGTTGAAAAAGATATTGTTTCTGACATCACCACCCTGGGCATACTGTCCACTGAATCCGATACCGTGCCATCTGATGTAGGCGAAGGTATTATTATAAGCCTTTATATTCCCGATATTCTTAATACAGAGGCCCCAGGCACCGCCACGGGCAAAGATGTTATTTTTAAAAATAATATCATGTGAATTATGATAATAATTTGCCTCACCCATAAAACCCTGGTGAAAATCAAAGCCACGGTTTCCATCCATTATTACATAACAGGCATGTTCACCATTATTATCAAATGTCTGGAAACAATCAACATGGGCACTGCCTACAGAATCAAAGTCAGTGCCGTGAAAGTAATTGTTTTTGAATAGGATACTATCACCAAAAAATCTTGTGTAATCGCAATCTCCAGGTCGGTAATAAAAGAGTTTTTCAATCTCATTGTTTTCAATGACCCAGTTCGTTCCCTGGACACCTATCCCCATCTGGCAATGGAAGATTTTATTGTGCGCAATATAAATATCCCTGCGCCAGGGCTGGGACCAGTTACCCTGGATTGCGGTCTTTCTGAAATTGGCAATATAGTTATCAACGATCTCAACATTGTTGCTGTTGATAAATATCCCAAAATCACGCCAGTTCGTTAAAGATGTATCCCATTCAATATTAAAGCCTTCAATCCGCAAAAAACTGCCATTATTCGGTGAATTGGTATCAAAACCCCAGGTTGTGGCAGTCCTACGGGGATGGGATTTAAAGACAATCTTTTGTGTTTGATTGCCCGAATGTATGAAAAGGACCCTTTCGGCATAAAAACCAGGAAGCACTAAGACCGTATCACCAGCAACGACTGTGGAACAGGCATGGTTGATGTGGCGCCAGGCAGAGTCCGGGTTTGTTCCACTCCAGTTATCGTTGCCATTAACCGAAACATAATAGGTAGTGCCATAGGCACAGATTAATAAACATAAAATTATCAATATTCTCATTTGAACCTCCATACCCACTTCCTCAACTAACTTCCAAGCAGGGTGTATCAGGAGAAATCAGGGGTGATAAGGGTAATCAAGGGAAAAACCCATTTTCACCCTTCTTCACCCTTCTTTACCCTATCTTAACAGCACCGCCTTCTCAATCTGCTTATAATCCCCCGCATCCAATCTGACAAAATACACGCCCGCAGGCAACCTGCGGCCTGAATCATCACAACCATCCCAGACAACCGTTGACCGTTCATCCCTGATTAAATCAGGGATTACCGTTAACCGAGAAAAATCTTTAACCAACCTTCCTGAAATATCATAAACCTTCAAAGTGGCTGATGAAGAATAATCTGAAATCTGGCATCTGGCATCAGGCATCTGGTATCGGGCATCCGGCATCTGGTATCCGGCATCGGGCATCAGGTATCTGATTTCAGTCTTTTCGCTGAATGGATTCGGATAGACCTCAAGGGACAATTTTCCTGAACCCAAAGCCATCGTCTGCTTATCCTGCGGACCACCACCAGATAAAGGCAGGTTTATCCCATAGGTCCGCACATAGTACAACGGCAAAAACTT
>CBFGJP010000101.1:0-7804 GCA_965649105.1 Caldifarciminota bacterium | reverse complement strand
AACAATGATAATCTATCAAGGGCTTAGGGCAACAAATAAAGTAAGTCTAAATATTTATGATGCTGCGGGCAGACAGGTAAAAAAATTTGATACGGATCAAGGTGGCGGAATTAAATCACGGTGCGGATACACTTCGCAAGTGGAAGTTGGTAGGTGGTGCGGAGAGCGGAAAATTCCGCATCTGGAAGGGATGTGTTTTTCGTATTGACAAAAAAATATATGGGTATAATGGGGTATAATTGGAAATGGAGTAGTCAGTATGGCAGTAGCCAGTAGTTAGGGGATGAAAATTCAAATGCCTAAAAGTCCAAAATACCTAAAAAATAGGAATGGGGAATTTATTAAACGAGGAGAACGAGATAGGCCAGACAGACGAGAAAGACAAAATTCTGCTGGGGTAGGGAATTTACAGGTAACAGAAATTGTAGCGGTGCGATTTATCGCACAAATGTGATTGTGAAATGATAAGGAATGGGGAAATTATGAAACTAAATAAACCAGATAGACCAGATGGCATGTTGCATTATCGCTTCGCTCGTAATTATTCAAAGTTTGGAATTTTACCAATTGGAGGTAAAAATGGATAGAGTGATCTTTAAGATTCACAAATTTTTCACAAATTAAAAGTATAATTAAAAAGGAGCAGTTATGATAAGGGGAAAAAATTATTTTTTTGTGGTGTCTTTGGTTGTCTTCATTGGGATTGCAAGCGGGCATATTGGATTAATAAATCTCCCTAACAGAGTGAGGATAGCCTTTGATTCTCTGGAATTGAGTGACCCGATTGGTTGTGTATATAATTGATAGTATCTTTCTTATCCGAATGTCACCCCAGGAAATCCAACAAGGGGAGGTGGTTGTTAATTTCGCACGATTTTTAAAAAGATTAGCAGGGAAAATGTTCTTTCGGATTGGGGTCTTTATTGAGGGTAATGATGGTGAAATGTTTGTCAGGAAGACTCAAGCAAGTAATTTTGCTGGGGTTGATTTTTACATTTATCAGGGTGAGGTGATGGTGGAAGATAATCTGCAGGAGTTTGTATTTAGAAGGTTTGCTGAATTGCGTGCAATCAGGACGAATATTAAAAAAGAAGATGCTTTATGGAGAGCGGATTTGACTACCGTTTTTGTGTTGCCTGATGATGAGCGCACCAAGTTATGCGGTTTTCGTGCTCCTATGGACCAATAAAGAGGGAGTTAATTGGATGACCAGGGTAAAAGAGCAAGGTGCTGCTGGTACCTGTTGGGCATTTGCTGCTGTTGGGCAGGTTGAGGCAGTAATAAATATTACAACGAATATACCGAATTTCAATTTTGACCTTGCTGAACAGACATTGGTAAGTGATTGCTGTCTTTATTACGGAGCATGTGATGGGGGTATGCATTTTTGGGCACTCAATTATATGTGGTTGATTAGGGGTCAGAATAATCTATGCGGCTGGTATACTTACGATGTTGAATACCAGCCGGGTGATTGAATATTGGATGTGGGGTGTTAAATGGAGAGAATTGCACGATTATTAATACCGATAGGTTTGTTCTTAGTAATATATTGCGCGGATAGAGAGCCACCGCATGTTGAGATTACCAATCCAAAAGATGGTAGTTATCTCAATGGGACAGTGCTGGTCACTGCCGAGGCGGAAGATAATGAAAGAGTGGATAGCATAAAAATATTCATTGATGATTCGTGTATTGCCAGATTCCCAAAATCTTATGCTTACTACCTGTGGAATACCGAGACTTTACTACATAATTCACTCCATTATATAAGTGCTGTTGCGATAGACCCATCTATGAATATCGGAACCGATACAGTTAGTGTAATTGTCCAGTATTTTGGTTCACTAAAATGGCGCTATCGTTATGAAACTCAATGGGATACGTTTGGCAATTTTCTATCCTCAGTTGCAATTGGTATGGATGGGATCATCTATTATGGGGCCACTGGAACTTCCTCTCCCATTCCGCCTTCTGGTTATTGCATTGCTATTAATTCAAATGGAGGTTTAAAGTGGACTTGTTTCACAAACGATTGGAATGCGGCACCAGCAATTGGCTCTGATGGCACAGTCTATGTAGCATGTTGTTCAGGCAGTTACATCGGTGGTCGTATTAAGGCAATAGCACCTTCTGGCATAGAGAAGTGGGTTTATACAACAAATGACAATATAGCGTCTGAACCAGCAGTCGCTCAAGATGGTACCATTTATGCTGGTGACTATGGCGGCTATCTCCATGCACTAAATCCAGATGGTACATTAAAATGGCAATATCATGTGGGTGGTCCTATTGTTACATCACCTTCGGTCGCTTCTAATGGCACAATCTATTTTGGGGCGAATGATTCCTATTTTTACGCACTAAATCCCGATGGTACACTGAAATGGAGATATCAACTAACTGGGAAAGTTTCTTCGGCACCTTCTATCAACATAGATGGAACAATCTATTTTGGGACTACTGATTACTACCTTTATGCCTTGGATTCAGAAGGCACATTAAAATGGCGCTATAAAACATCTGGTGAGATACAATCTTCTCCGGCGATTGACCTGGATGGCACAATCTATTTTGGTAGCAGTGGTTATGATTATAACTTTTATGCCATAAATCCTGACGGTTCACTGAGATGGCGATTCAAAACGGGTAATGCAATTAAAAGTTCGCCAGCAATCTCCTCTGATGGAACAATCTATTTCGGTTCAGATGATGGATTTCTTTATGCCTTGAATAAAGATGGGAGTTTAAAATGGAATTTTAAGGCAGGAGGGGAAATAACCTCGTCCCCAGGGATTGGTTCAGATGGCACAGTTTATTTTACATGTGAAGATGGCTATTTATATGCCTTGTATGGCTCAGCACCTTTAGCTAATACCCCCTGGCCAAAATTCAGACACGACTTAAAAAACACAGGGAGGGTAGGTGGAAATTGAATTTTTCACCAAAAATCAAGAGGTAAAAAATGTGTGGATTTAAAAAGAATGTTTTAGCAATGTTGCTTTCTTCTTTTTGTATATTTCCTTTTCTCCTAAGAAAAATATTATGGGACAGAGGCAGACGATTGTGGCAATTCTTTCTGTGAGGACTTATGGGGGATGGTGGATATATCATTGGTGGAACGACTTTATTCTCAGAAGGTAAATTAGATGCGTATTTCTTAAGTATAGATGGAAACGAAGGAATAGAGTGGAATTATAATTAATTACGGCGATGCAGAGAGTCTCGAAATCGTCAACACATTAATTCGGGGTGATGAGGACGGTAGTATTGTAGGGGCAGGTGAGGTATGAAAGGCGTATGTAACGGATGATAATAGATGGGCAGATGGCTACTTGATAAAATTGCTTCCTGATGGAAACAGAGAGGGGAGGGATCATTGTCCTGGTGGGTATCGTTCATTTCACTCGGTCATGGAAATTTCACCTAATAGATTTGCTGTCACTGGTTGAAGATTGGAGCACCGTATGCCGTGTGTACAGCATGCTATTGGGGAATCATTATGCATCATCAGGCAAGATTTGTTTACAAGGTGTGGAGGAAATAAAAACCCTGATGTTCCTTCGCAAAAAAAGCCTTTACACCATCAGGTCACTTGCCAAGGATGAAGATGGGGATACATCGGAATGGTCGCCATCATCAAATATTGAAGTCCTTTCTGAATTGGAATTGAAGTGTTTATTTGTTGCTTCAGGGGTTGAGATTTGGTCTATGCCACCGGCAATCAGTTATGATGGCACGGTCTATGTTGTCCTTTTTGCGATTTCTCAAAATGGGACTATTACATGGGTTCATAGAGGATGGTCCTCTGGAGTCCCTGCAATAACCTCCAGTGGCTCAATCGTTGTGCCAATGAAACTTGAGGTCTATCTTTTCAATAACAATGGCAGGGCAAGGGGTAAGACAAGGATTGCCAAGCTATATTCCTCCATTGGATGTGCCCCTTTAATAGGTAATAATGGAACAATCTATGATATTGGTTATACAAAAGAGGCCGATGCTCTTTTTGCAGTTACAAATAGCGAGCCCCTTGCCCATTATCCCTGGCCAATGTATCAGCACGACCCTCAGCACAAAGGAAGGGCGGATTAATAATATGCGATGTTATTCATGGGTGGCTGGCTAAGTCGTAACTCTGAATTTTGTTAGAGCACTTTGCCTTTGATAAATTTTTTAACTTGAACTTTTACATAAATTATTTATAATAAAAAAATGTCCCAGCTCAAAATCATAGCCGATGAGAAGATTGCCTATCTCAAAGAATTTTTTTACGAAATCGCAATACTTGATACAATTCCATCTTCAGAAATAAAAAATGAAAGGATAAAAAATTATGATGTGCTATTCGTGCGCACCATAACAAAGGTGAATGAAAAATTACTTGAAGGAACAAAGATAAGAATCATCGGTTCAATGACGAGCGGTATTGACCATATTGATAGAAAATATTTAAGAAAAAATGGTATTAAACTTATATATGCACCAGGCTCCAATGCTCGTTCGGTTGCCGAATATGTTATTGCCTCTTTGGTAACTTTCGCCAGAAAAAATGGTATCAAAATCCAGGATAAGACTATTGGCATAATCGGGGTGGGAAATGTGGGAACAAGGGTAGCACAGATGTGTAGCGCGCTCGGTATGAAGGTATTGCTTAATGACCCACCGAAATATAACCGCACAAAAGACCAAAGCTATATCTCATTAAAAAGGTTATCAGATGCGGATATTATAACCCTCCATGTCCCTCTGACATTTTCAGGAAGATATAAAACATTTCATATGGTAGATGAAGAATTTTTATTAAAGTTAAGACCTAAAACGATATTTATCAATACCTCAAGGGGTGCGGTCGTTGATGAAAAAGCGATTATGAAATTTTACGAAAGACTCGGTGGGCTCATCCTTGATGTTTGGGAGAATGAGCCTGATATTAATATTGAATTGTTAAAACTTGCTGAGCTCGCCACTCCTCACATTGCTGGTTATTCACTTGATGGCAAATTCAATGCAAGTTATATGGTTTATAAAAGATTATGCAAATATCTGGGGATTGAAAAAAAGATTGAAAAAGATTCAATCATACCCAAATTGGAAAAGAAGATAAATCTTTCCGTTGGCAGAGGCGATTTAATTACAATTCTTTACCAAATAATAACGGAAGTTTACAATCCGATGACCGACCATAAAAATTTATTAGAGATTATAAGTATGCAGGCATCAGAAAGGATTAGATACTTTGAATCCCTGAGGGCAAATTATCCAGAGCGGCGGGAATTTGATAATTATACAGTCGTGGCAAAAAATATTCCCTCTGCGACAGCTAAGATTCTATCGGCTCTTGGATTTAGAATTTATGAGTGAGGTTCCCAAACAGGGGTGACTTCCCAGACTTTACCCTCAATTTTATCCTCTACCTTCAAGGAAAAGGAGACTGGAAGGATTTATGCGATGAATCGCATCGCAAACAGTAGGTGCAGGCTTTAGCCTGCGTTAAAAAACTCTTGAATTTTTATAATTTCTTTGATAAAATAGTATTATGTTAATCAAACGATTGAAGAGCCTAAAAACATTTATTGCCGGGGATAATTCCAGACTAAAAGAGATTCTGAATCCAAGAAAAGAAAACCTAAAACTTCGCTACAGCCTCGCCTATGCAAAGGTTGGTGGATATAAAAAGACCTTGAGGCATAGACTGAGATATTCGGAAGTATATTTTATTCTCAAGGGCACCGGGGTTATTCACATAAATAAACAAAAAAAGATTGTAAAATCAGGTGATACAATATACATCCCACCGAGTTCAATACAGTTTATAGAGAATAAAGGCAAAACAATTCTTGAGTTTTTGTGTATCGTTGACCCGGCGTGGGAACCTGATTGTGAAGAGGTCTTGGAATAAAAATGAATAACATCCCTGAGTTGAGGTGGATTCTTTATAAACAGGAAGATAAGAGATTCCCTTATCGTTTATATATTGAAGAAGCGTCAGATAATTTTATTTGTTTAGATACCCAGGATAGATGGCCCGGACCAGGAAAGAAAATTTTCTGCAAGTTGATTGGTACCTGTCACAGTGGTGATTTACCAAAGGAAAAACCGATTGAGGATTGTAAGATAATAACTATACAAAGATATGGTAAAAGGCTCATAATAGTCCTTGATAGAAAGGTCAAGAAAAGATGCTGGTTCGTGTTTGTGAAAAAAGAATATAAAACAAAATCAGGGGTTTTCTATGAGCAGGTCTTCTGGATAACACAATCCTCAGAAGCGATAAGAAGGCCTGGTGCTTATGTGCCAAGGGTGAGGGAAGGATTGCCAATAGAAATCATTATAGATAAGAGAGAGCACTATCCTTATAAGTTCGGTTACATAGAGACAAAAAGAGAGAATCTACCGGTCGGAGATTATGCCTTAATAAAAGATGGTAAAATCATTGCAGTTGCCGAGCGAAAGAGCCTTGATAACTTTTTAGGTCAGCTCAGCACTTATGATTCATTCAAGGCAATGCTCACTGAACTTGTTACATATCCATATAAGGCATTGATATTAGAATCACCCTATAGTGATTTTTTAAATCCGAAAAAGATAAACCCCTATCGTGCTTCTTATATTGCAGAAATCATTGCTGATATCACGGTCCGTTTTCCTCAAATCCAGATTGTCTTCTGCGATAACCGAAAATTCGCCCAGGAATGGCTATTGCGCTGGTTTTTGCGTGTAAATAATGAAGAATAAAATTGACGCCCCCGCATATGCGGGAGCATCTTGAACTTTATCGTGCTATAATAACAGTTTTAGCGACAGTCCCTTTTTCTGTTTCAAGAATAAAGATATAACTTCCACTGCCCACTCTTTTGCCACTATTGTCGTAACCATTCCAGATAAAATTATAATTTCCGCTATCAAGTTTCTCATCAACGATTGTCTTGATTTTTCTGCCTGTAGCATCATAGACCTTTATTTTTAGATGCTGGCGATTCGTTAGCGTAAAATTACATCTAACATAATGGGTGGCAGGATTAGGAGTCAGCATCAGATTACTGAGTATATTTTCTGAAGATTCAGTGATTCCTATCAGCAGAAAGTATTCCATATATTTTTGCACTAACTGGAGTTTGGTAAAGGCGCCATTGCGCAGGGCACCAAGATTGAATGTAGAATAGATAGAGCGGTAGGTATTTCCTGTTCCACTATAGCAGATTACCCGGCCGTAGTTTTCCTGGGAGCGGAAGAGTATGGTTCCACCATTAGAACCAATATAATCAACATAATTATCAGGAATCTGTTGATACATATAATCATAGGTCATACCTGCAACGAATGTGCTGGGCTGGCCAGTTACCGACTGGACATTGCCAACAGTGTAGGAATTTCCATCACCAAGGTATGTTGCACCGAGCATCTGGTATAATTGGGTTCCGCTATGGGCATAGCCTAAATCAGGATTTTCAATGTATAAACCCTTACCCGCATTCATCACATTGATTAGGGATTGCTGCTCTTCCAGAGCAAGCTGGCAATCACTTCAGCAATCATACCAGCCACACATTGCAAATACGACTGCGTAAGGTGCGATATTTGATGGTAATGTGGTGTCCATCACATAGGTATGGCCCAGGCTAGTAAGCGCTTGTCTTAACCAGTATGTATCATCAACGGTCATTCCGACTTCTGGTTCATATATATAATCCGTATCCGGATAATTCCAGATAAAACAATGTGCAGCATTCGCAAAGAGCGGTATGAAGATTAAAAGGCAAAGATACTTCATAAAGCCTCCTTTCTTATTATAAGTTTCACACTG
>CBFGJP010000100.1:0-7820 GCA_965649105.1 Caldifarciminota bacterium | reverse complement strand
ATAAAAATTTTCGTTAATAATGTATGGTATTAATCTTCTGATATGGGCACGATTAAAAAAATCATTTAAAAAAGAGGCAAAGAATTCAAATAATCCGAATGAATATTCTATTTTGATGTAACTGGTAAAGATAGAATTTTTATCGGTGAGATTTAAAAATTCCTTTATAATGCGTGTCTTGCCGCTCCCCGGTGGTCCTTTAATGACGAGGACATAACCTTCATAATTTAAAACACGGGATAGATGTTCCCGGTATAATTTCAGGATATTCTCTCTGCCAATTAGAGGTAAATTAGAAAATGTCATTTCACTGGCCTTTTGAATAACAAGACAAGTAATGGTAAATCAAGGCAATTTAATCTTTAAGAGGGCAGTTTAGAACCTTATGAGTCAAATCTTTGCCGAAAAAGCGAAGATTCTTAACTTATTCTGTCATTCTGAATTTATTTCAGAATCTAAAGAGATGCTGAAACCAGTTCAGCATGACATTGACTCTGGTTTGATTCTCTAAGTAACCTGTTTGGTTTTGGCTTGTTCGAGTTAAGATTGATAAAAATAATTAAGGGCATAAGACGATAATTCGTGCTACCTTATTCAGCCTATTTTTGTTCTCTTATGCCCTTAATTGCCCTCAATTGCCTTAACTCCCTCAATTGCCCTTAAATGCCTTAAATTGCCCTCAATTGCCCTATAATTTCAATATCTCATTTAGATTACTAATCAATTCCTTTATTTCATCAAGGGTCAAATCACCCATATGGGCAATCCTGAAGGTCTTTTCTTTCAAATCGCCATAGCCATTGGAAATCTGAAATCCTCTTTTTCCCAGTTCTGAGTTTAAATCTGCAACCGAAATCTTTCTTGTATTATTAACACAGGTGAGGGTAACTGACTCATATCCAGGTTCAGGGAAGAGCGCAAAGTATTTCTTTGCCCATTCTCGGACATAATTTGCCATCTCAAGGTGTCTTTTGTACCTGTTCTCCATTCCTTCGGCAAGAATCTTATCCATCTGTTTATCCATTGCATACATTAGTGTTACTGCGGGTGTTGTTGGTGTCTGGCGGTCCTTTTCATATCTCTTTAACATTGCATCAAAATCAAAATAGTATCCACGGTCAGGTATTGTCCTTGTTCTTTCAAGGGCACGCTGTGTAACTGTGCAGACTGCAAGTCCAGGGGGGAGGGCAAAACATTTCTGACTGCTCGTCAAACAGACATCAATCCCGAGTTTATCAATCTCAATCTTATCACCCATCAGCGAGCTCACCGTATCTACAAGCCAGAATGTATCAGGATATTTTTTCATTACTTCTGCAATTTCTTCTATCGGTGCCCGCACGCCAGTTGATGATTCATTGTGAACGAGTGTAACTGCGTCATACTTTTTCTGTTTCAATTTTTCCTCAATCATCTCGGGTTTTATCGCCTTTCCCCAATCAACACTGATTGCATCTGCATTCTTTCCGCAGGCTTTGGCTATCTTGAACCATCTATCACTAAAGGAACCATTAACACAACAGAGGACATCTTTATAGACACAATTCCGAATTGCGCCTTCCATTATTCCGGTTCCTGAAGATGTGAATACAATTACATAATTCTGGGTGTTCAACGCCTTTTTTATCTTATTCACTATCCCTTCGTATAGGGCACTAAAGTCTTTTGACCGATGGCCGATCATCGGCTTTGCCTGTGCCTGCAATATATCGTCCCTGACCTCAGTCGGTCCGGGAATGAAGAGTTTTTTATGCATTATACCTCCTATTAAAATTTTGATGTTGGTTATTGGGTGAGGAAGTGAGTATGGAAATTAGATATTGGTTTAAAGAACCAATCATAAATCCTAACGCTCATTAAAGTTTTTCCATTTTTTGCTCAGCGTATAAAGTTGTCTTCCTGCAATATCGTAAATTTCAATTAGTTTATCGCATAGCCATTCTTCTATTAAACTTCCATATATATCTTTACAAAAACTCAGATGGGTTATCATTTCGTTACTTTCACCTATGGCGTCATCCAAATATTTTTGAAAGTGTTTCCTCTGGTGCTTTTTCGCATAACCTTCGGCAATCAAAGCAGGTATAGATTTACAAGCACGCGCCATTTGATTTTTTAATCCGTTTCTTTCTTCATCCGGTAATTTTGCAACAATTTTTGTCATTACTATTATTGCAGCATCGTAAGTATTTTGATAAACGACTAAATCTCTGAAACTTCTTATCGGTTTACTACCTTTCATATTTCTAATTACCCACTTCCATACAAACTTCCTCACCTAACTTCTAATTTCCAAAATTTTTACCCATATTTCCCTTGTTCTTGGTCCGTCAAACTCGCAAAAGAAAATTCCCTGCCAGGTGCCGAAGGCGAGTTTGCCATCTTCAACAAATAGTGTCCTTGATGAACCAACTATTGCTGCCTTTATATGGGCATCTGCATTGCCTTCGGTATGGGAATAATTGCCACGGTAGGGGATAAGTTTTTCCAGGCTTTTTGTTATATCTTCTTTAACCGAAGGGTCATAATTTTCGTTTATCGTAATCGCTGCAGTCGTATGGGGACAGAAAATATGAATTACTCCATCTTTAACCTTATTTTTCTCAATAATCTTTTTAACTTCCACTGTAATATCAACAAGTTCATTTCTATTTTTTGTTGAGATTCTGATTTTTTCAATCACACCTTTATTATAATAATTTTAACGAAAAAGTCAATATTACCCATCTAATTTATCGCTATATGCACCCAATAATTCATTTCTTTTATGTCTGATAATATATATTATGTAAACTAAAGTTTTGGTGGATTTATATTTTTGAATGGTTTTATCAATGGCTCTCCCCTTTATAAAAGACAGTCAATAAGATTTCATATGAACCTTTCTTTAATCAAAATTTAGCCTAACAGACCGAAATGACTTACCAAATTTTCAAGCAAGTTTTATTCAAATATTGATTTTTCAATTCTCTTATGTATAATTTTTAATGCTCGGGACAATTACTAATACCGTCTTTGTCATAATTGGTAGCATTATAGGATTATTTTTAAAAAAAGGCTTTCCAGAACATATTAAAGATATTATTTTAATGGGATTGGGTATATTCACCTGTATTTTGGGTTTAAAGATGGGAATTATAATGGAAAAGCCACTAATGGTTATTATAAGCCTGATTAGCGGAGGCATTGTTGGAACCATCCTAAATGTTGAACATTTTGTTGAGCAAATTGGTGAAAAGTTTAGAAAAATCGGAACATTTTTTGATACAAAGAGCTTTACCAAGGGTTTCGTGACTGCCAGTATTCTTTTTTCTATAGGACCAATGACCATACTCGGTTGTATCCAGGATGGCTTGCTCCATAGACCCGAACTTTTGATTACTAAATCAATTATGGATGGCATTTCTGCGATAATATTGACCTCAACTTTAGGAATAGGTGTTCTTTTCTCCGCTATTGTAGTATTTTTATTCCAAGGTTCAATTACCCTCCTTTCAAGCCAGCTCCGTTTTCTTGGCACCCCATATTTCTTGAACGACTTCACCGGCATTGGCGGTATGCTTGTCTTTGCCATTGGCATAAGATTATTGGAAATAAAGGATATCAAAGTCGGAAATTATCTTCCTGCATTAGTGATAATTGTTTTATTAAAACTAATATTAAAATTCTAATCAATCATTCCCCTGTTGTTCTGTTGTATTCAATTTTCTCTTATTTCTTATTCTCTCAATTGTGGCAATACGGTCAAGTTCTTTGCCTTTTTCAAAGGCAAATTTTGTAAAATGCCAGAAACTAACGCCAGAAATTACTAATATCGGAATACTAACAGCTCTGTCATCCCAATCTGTCTTTGGAACTAAATCAACCCAGGGCATACTCAATGTAAGCATTGCAGCCAGCACAATAGAACCACCAAGAATAATACCTAATGCCCCAATACTCACTGTATAATGACCTTTATTCTCTTTTTCAATTTCTTCAAGTGTTATAGGAATGCCATTATCATCAAATGCGACGATATTATGTGTGAGGGCATTCAAGAAAACATTCTTTTTGTAATTTTTTAGATATAATTCTCTGCCTGCAACCGCACCACCGGTTATACCGATTGCCATCCCGGTATGAATTTTGTGTGGTCAATAGTGAAAGAATAATACTCATAAGGAATCATACAGCTATATTCCTGCAAGCCACAGGGAATATATCCTGTTTCTTGTGAATGGTCTTCCCTACCAGTGCACCAATATACGCACCGGTTGCACCGGTGCCGGTCATACAGCATACATTGTTAAAAATAGCATTTGACAATTCTTTATTTTTTCTTTCTCCAATTTTTTTCATTGATATAACCGGCCAGCCGATTTCATAGTTATGTAAAAATTTATTTCTAAAATTTAAATCAGTAATAATCCTATGAAAATTTTTTTGGTAGAATTGTAATCCTTCAAACGCGTCTTTGCTGATATCCATAGTAGAATCAAATGTATCACCTTTGGCGGTATAAATGAATACTATACTGATTGAATCATCAATATTATAGAACTTTGCAGATACAAAACTGTCTACATCAGAGAACAACCGATGTAATTCTGCCTCTTTCCTATTTATTTCATAAATGGGTTCTTGTAATTGAAATGCTAATATCAAAATTATTGATAGCATAATCCCCATATAAATTTTATAAAGATATTTCAGGATGTCAATACTCAAATATTTACATATATCAATAACTACCAGTTTTTCTCACGCATCTTAATTATAAATTTCTCAAGGATTCTACATATTTTCTCAATTAAGTCGTCTTTTACCCAGTAGATTTTTTCTTTGCCTCTTGTCTCATATCTTACAATATCCACATTCCTTAAAATTCTGAGTGTCGCCGAAGTTAATGTTTCTGAAACACCCATATTCAAGGCAATCTCTGTGGGTGTTGCCCTTTTCCCCAACAATAATTTAACAATCTGATAAGCAGTTGGATTTCCCAGAACTCTACAAACCCTTGATGCTCTATACTCTGTCTCTGGCATTTTCTTTCTCATACTACATTATATACAGTTTGCAGCACCTGTCAACAACTTGTCACTTCAACACCTGAACAATTGTTCAATTGATTAAATGTTGAAGTGTCAAGATAATAAAAGAACTATATCACTCTAAATGTGGTTAATATACGGTGTACTTAACTCTATCCATTATTGTTGTTTTCGTAGATATACCGGTTGCTTCAACTTCATATTCTCCAGGCCTGGGCTGCAACATAAAAACAACTTCCCGCCCTCTCCTTTCACATAACAATTTTCCGTTTAATCGCAAAATTATTTTTCTAATATTTGTATCTCCAGACACTTTTAGAGGAATTGCCTGATTTTTGTATGAAATATGCGGGTCAAGTTTGAATATATCACCATCACGGGGATGCATAATTGTAAGCACTTTATTTTTTATTTTCGGGTTGGTTTGAAAAACGATATTTTCGTCCCTTTTATCAGTACAATAATGACAGGTGTCTTTCGGTTCAGTACCATAAATAAATATCTCCTCTAAAATCGGACATTCTTTACTGGCAATTAACCCGGTTCGCGCGCAAACCTTTAATTGTATAATAGAATTAGGCTTCTCAAATTCCTTTGGATATTCATTTCGATGTAATTCAATCATAATATCCCTGAATAAAGGTGCTGCCCCGGAAATTCCTGATACACCATTCATCGGTGAGCCATCAAAATTTCCAACCCATACACCTACTGTATATTTTTCGGTAAATCCCACACACCAGTTATCCTTGAAATTTTTTGTCGTTCCAGTCTTCACCGCACAGGGAAAAGGCAAATTCAATGGTGAATCATCACCAAACGCCTTAATTCTGCTCGAATTGTCTGATAAGACATCAGTAATAATGTATGCTACCTCTTCAGCGAATACCCTCTCCCCTATCTTTTTTCTATCATCTTTTATGAATTTATATCCAGTCCACACACCTTTATTTGCAATTGCCCGATATGCATTAGTCAGTTCAAGTAGTTTAACTTCTGACGCACCCAATGATAAGGAAAGTCCGTAAAAATTCGGTTGCTTGTATAATCCTGAAAAGTGAAGTCTTTGTAAGAAGTTATAAAAATTTTCAACCCCTAAGATATCCAGTAAATGAACTGCAGGCACATTAAAAGAAGAAGCCAAAGCCTCCCTTGCCCTGACATACCGGTGATACTTTTCACCAAAATTTCTTGGTGCAAAGACCGTTCCATCACTAAGTCTGAATTCCGTAACTGTATCATTCATTAAATAACTCATTGGAATACCATTAGAAAGTGCAAGAATATATAAAAATGGCTTTAAACTTGAACCTGGCTGTCTCAGTGCCAGACATCCATTTACCTGCCCTTCTTTTTCTTCAAAATAATCCTTGGAACCAACCATTGCAAGTATCTCGCCTGTTTTTGTATCCATAACAACTACAGCACATTGATTTACATTGTATTTACTTAAAGTTTTAATTGATGTAAAAAGAAATTTCTCAATATTTTCCTGTAAACTCAATGAAACTGTTGAAGTGATTTGTGAATATTTAATCTCTGTATCTTTTTGGAGAATAAAATCAACAAAATGGGGTGCTTTGAAGATTATCGTTTGTTTATTTATCTTTACTGGTTCTGCAAGTGCGCAGTTGTATTCCATAGAATCAATATATTTATGCGCATATAATTTGCTCAATATGAAGTCCCTCTGGGATTTTAATCTTTCAAGATTTTTGAATGGATTTAGAAAATATGGCGATTTTGGTATTACTGAAAGGATGCAGGATTCGCTAAGAGAAAGATCGCTTGCAGGTTTATGAAAATAGAATTGCGATGCTGCCTCCACTCCATATGTCTGATAGCCATATGGCGCACGATTAAGATAGATTTCAAGAATTTTTGTCTTTTCTAAATAAATTTCAAGTTTTATGGCATAGAGTATTTCTATTATTTTATTTATTAGTGTCCTCTTTCTGTGGTTCAGGACTATTTTTGCAACCTGCATTGTAATTGTTGAACCACCAGAGGTCAATCTGTGGTATTTCAGATTATTATATATAGCTCTGATGAGGGCAAGGAAGTCAACCCCATTATGCAATAAAAATCGCTTATCTTCTCTTATTATCGTCGCCTTAATCATATGTGGTGAAATCTCTCTCAAGTCTTTCCAGATGCCAGTACGGTAATCCTTTGATAAAACCCTTCTCAATAATATGCCATTTCTGTCAGTTATATCAAATGATTTGAATTCAGGGTATAGTGATTTATTGTCTGGGGGTAAGATAACAAATATTACCGATGAAAGAAAAAAGATGTCCAGAATGAATATTAATATTTTACCCATTGATTAATTTTATTCCTGTTTAATAAAAAATCAAGGTGGAATTAGGCTGTCTTTATCTCTGAATAAAAGATAAGATTTATCCCGAATTTCTGCTCTTTACCTATCTTAATAAAACCGTCTTTTGCACTTTATGAAATTCATCTGTTTCAAGGTGAACAAAATAAATACCGGTGGATAGACTATTAGATTTTATTATAATCTCATTCATACCAATCTTAGATTTCAAAAGATTCTCCTGATACACAAGCCTTCCGCAGACATCATAGAGTTTGATTGAGACCTTTCTTGTATCCGGTGAATTAAACCTGATTTTTATCATCCCTTTTGTCGGATTGGGATAGATTCTATCAAAGAAAAATGTCTTTGTAAGTTGTGCCTCAGCACCCTGGGGGCCGGAAAGATTGCTGATATAAGATTTTTCTACAGGAAATTCATACAACCCAATCTCACTACAGACAACC
>CBFGJP010000099.1:0-7944 GCA_965649105.1 Caldifarciminota bacterium | reverse complement strand
AAGATTGATATTGAAAAAAACCGGTCCTGGTGGCACAACATTTCAAATTTATATACCAAGGAGTTGAAATGAAACTTTTATGGATTGATGATGAAATTGAACTTTTGAAACCATTTATCTATCTTTTAAATCAAGAAGGTTATGAAGTAAAAACCGCGACCAGTGGCGAGGATGGTGTAAGGATTGCCAGCCACGAAGTATTTGATTTAATCTTTCTTGATGAGATAATGCCCGGGGTTGATGGGCTTGAGGTTTTAAAGAGAATAAAACTTGATAATCCCCAGCAACTTGTTGTGATGGTTACTAAGAGTGAAGAAGAAACTTTAATGAAACAGGCTTACAGTGGTTGGGTTGATGATTATATCACAAAGCCATTCAGTTTTAACCAGCTTCTTTCTGTGCTCAATCGGATTTTGAAAAGAAGACAATTGATTGAAGAAAAGATGGCGGAAGAATATGCAAACCAGTTTAATACAATTTCTCAACCTCGAGATTATAACGAGTGGATTGATTATTACCGAAATCTCGTTGCCTGGGATTTGCGTTTTTTGGAATACGGGAGCAAGGAATTGAAAGAGATCCACGATGAAAAAAAACAGAGTGCAAATACGGGATTTTCAAAATATATTATCTATGAATACAAAAATTTTATTAAAAACAAAGGTCCAGTACTTTCACATAATCTATTTAATTTGTTTGTGTTTCCGGCGTTAAAAAATGGTCCACTATTTTTTGTAATCTTTGATTCAATGCGGCTCGATCAGTATCTTAAACTTCAGCCTTATCTTCGCGATTTTTTTGAGATAACCACAAATTATTACTATTCAATATTGCCATCGGCAACACCCTATTCCAGAAATAGCATTTTTGCAGGTTTATTGCCACTTGAGATTCTCCAGAAATTTCCCCAGTACTGGCTGTTTGAAGAAAGGGGACAAAACCGTTTTGAAAAAGAGTTGTTTACGGAATTATTGAAACGCAACAATCTAAAAATCAGTTTTAGTTTTCATAAATTATCAACGATCGAAGATGTCGAAAAAAATATGCAAAAGATTGTCCAGGATCGGAGTGATATAACAATTATGATTATAAACTTTTTTGACCTTTTATTGCATTCAATCCCCGGAAGGGGAGATATGAAAGGACTTTTGGATGACGAACGCGTATTGCTCAATCTTTTGAGCTACTGGTTTCCCATTTCACCAATACTTGAAGTTTTTAAATTGATTGCCAGCAAAAAGAAGCAAGTAATCCTCACAAGTGACCATGGTTTTATCCACGTGCGCAGGCCAACTATTGTATATGGGGGCAGGGATATCTCACCAAATTTGAGATATAAATATGGACCGGCATTAAGGGGGGATGAAAAAGCTGCTTTACTTTTGAATAATCCTGGTGAACTGTATCTCCCTGCTGAAGACCCCTCGGTCCGTTTCTTAATTGCCCGCGAGGATTATTATTTTATTTATCCCACCAAACCAACTGAATACGAAAAAGAATTCAAATATACATTTCAACATGGCGGTATTTCAATGGAAGAAATGATTCTTCCTGTCGGATTTTTAAAACCGCGCTAATCGTTAATTATCTTGACAGATTTAGTAATTGATATATAATTAAATATGAAAAAGAACATTGCAAATACTAATAATGTAACTATGCGAGAAATCCGGGTGATTTATGAAAGGGATGATAGACTAATTGATGATTATGGTCCAGATGCTTTTATAAACTGGCAACCACTTTATGATTTGTACATTATTGATGAAAAAATCGTTATTGTTATTGAACTACCGGGAGTTGAATTAAAAGATATCACCATATATGTCAGACAAAATTATATGACAATTTCGGGAATAAAAAATCCAACAATAATAGAAAAAAATTCCGAAAGACAAAATATGATTTTTCATAATCTTGAAATTGCTTATGGTAGATTTTTTAGGAGAATAGAATTTCCGTTGCCTGTTGAACATCAATATGGCAATTATACATTAAAGCATGGGGTTTTGACTATAAAATTTCCGGTCTTAAAAGAACATATCATTCCGATTGAGGAGGCATAAGTTATGGAAGAGAAAGATATCGCAATTCCTGACGAATTAGGCATTATCCCTATAAAAGGGGGTGTTATATTTCCGGACCAGATGGTGCCTCTGATTATTCAGACCCCAAGACTTGTGAAATTGATTGATGAGATACTCACGACCAACAAACTTGCCGGTGCGATAACACAGCGTAATCCTGATATTGAAGAACCGAAACCCGAAGAGGTTTATCAGGTGGGATGTGTCATACAGATTACAAAAATGCTCAGATTTCCTGATGGGACAATCAGGTTGCTCGTAAAGGGACTGAAACGTTTTAAAGCTCTTGAGTTTACACAGGTCGAACCATATCTAAAGGCAAAAATCCAGTTATACCCTGATAGTTATAAAAAGAATGTATCGATTGAGGCATTGATGCGCAATGTGGTGACGATGTTTCAGCAACTTGTATCATTGGCACCGTATTTACCCGATGAACTGGGAGCAATTGTGTTGAATATTGACGACCCGGATCGTCTTATTAATTTCGTCGCCGGATACACCAATCTTGATGTAAACGAAAAACAGGCAATCCTTGAAATTTATGATCCTAAAGACAGGTTTTTGAAGTTGATTCCGTTATTGCAGAAAGAAATCAGTATTCTGGAACTTGGTGCAAAGATTCGCTCACAGGTTAAGAATGAGTTTGACAAAGGTCAAAAAGAATTTTATCTGCGTGAGCAGTTGAAGGCAATCCAAAAGGAATTGGGCGAAACAGACGAACATACCCGGGAGATTGAAGAATTACGAAAGAAGATTCAGGAAGCGAAGATGCCAGAGAATGTTGAGAAGGTGGCATTGAAAGAACTTGATCGTCTTTCTAAAATCCCCCCGCAGGCAGCAGAATATACGGTCTCTAGAACTTATCTCGATTGGTTAATTTCATTACCCTGGTCAATTTCAACCGAAGATAATCACGATCTGATAAGGGCAAGAAAGATTTTAGATGAAGATCATTACGACCTTGAGAAAGTAAAAGAAAGAATACTTGAGTATTTAGCCGTAAAGAAATTAAAGCCCGAATCAAAGGGAACAATTCTTTGTTTTATCGGTCCACCGGGTGTGGGCAAGACATCCTTGGGAAGATCGATCGCCCGTGCGCTGGGCAGGAAGTTTGTTCGTATATCATTGGGGGGAATAAGGGACGAGGCAGAGATTCGTGGACACCGGCGCACATATATCGGTGCCCTACCGGGGCGGATTATCCAATCAATAAAAAACTGTGGTTCGAAGAATCCAGTATTTATGCTTGATGAGATTGATAAAGTTGGTACTGATTTCCGCGGTGACCCTTCAAGTGCCCTTTTAGAAGTCCTTGATCCTGAACAGAATCATTCATTTTCTGACCACTATCTTGAGGTGCCTTTTGATCTCTCAAATGTGATGTTTATTGCCACCGGCAATCTTATAGATCCGATCATCCCGGCATTGAAAGATCGTATGGAGATAATTGAGTTGCCGGGTTATATTCTTGAAGAGAAGGTTGAAATCGCAAAAAAATATTTGGTTCCACGACAGATTAACGAATGTGGATTGAAACCAGAGTATATACAATTTGCCGATTCGGCAATAAAGACAATAATTACTAATTATACAAAAGAGGCCGGGGTAAGGAACCTGGAACGAGAGATTGGTTCAATATGTCGGAAGGTGGCAAAACGGTTTGCGGAGGGAAAGAAAAAAACTGTGCGGGTGACTGAAAAGAATCTTGTAGAATTTCTGGGACCACCAAGAACTTTCTCAGAGATTGCAGCTCGCAAAGGTGAAATAGGACTTGCCACGGGACTTGCCTGGACACCGACCGGTGGGGAGATAATTTTTATTGAATCCATAAAAGTCAGGGGCAAGAAAGGTTTGATCCTGACGGGTCTTTTGGGTGATGTGATGAAGGAATCATGTCAGGCAGCGGTATCTTATCTCAAAACAAAATTTGATAAATGGGGCATAAAAGAAGATTCTGAAGAGTATGATCTACATATCCATATTCCTTCAGGTGCCATACCCAAGGATGGTCCATCGGCGGGTTTGGCGGTAGTCATGTCCTTAAGTTCCTTATTCAGAAATCAGACGATAGATCCGAAAATTGCATTCACGGGTGAAATAACACTAACCGGAAGGGTTTTGCCGGTTGGCGGGATTAAAGAGAAAGTTATTGCGGCAAAACGAGCAGGAATTGAAACAATCTATTTACCTGAGGAAAATAAAAAAGATCTGCTTGACATACCGCTCCATGTGAAAAAGGGACTCAAATTTCGCTTCGTAAAAAAAATCAACCAGGCTTTGAATGAAATCTTTAAGAATAACAGAAGGATATAAATAAAATGAGCTTACTCTATATTCTATTGTTAACGATAAAATGGCAAGCCACATACGCCCCAGTTGATGATTCATCTTTTAATATGAATGTGCTTTTGGAAATTCCGGCGCATATTTTGCGGTTTACGACAATCGATTCTATGCCGATGGTGACTTACGAAATCCAGTTGTTGGTATTTGACAAAAAGAAAAACCAGATTGCGGGTGATTACTGGTTCCGGGAAAGAGAAAAGGATTCCACGAACTTTTATGATTCATTAAATCTAATTATTCCGAAAACTGCCTGGAGGTTTACTCTAAAAATAATTGATCTTCAGGGCACTGAACTCTTAAATGTAAACGAAAATATCAAGACAGTTGAACATCTTGCCAATATCCGTTCGCGATTTGTTAAAGATTCAATCATTGTCACATTTTTAGTAATCAACCCGAAAATCAGTGCGGCACAGGTTAATATTTACCTACAAAATATGAAAAAGACCAAGCCGCTGAAAAAAGGTATTTACGAGGATACAGTTGATTTTTTTGTTGGTCCGATCCCGAATGGAAAATATGAATTACAGTTTGTTATTGAAGACGAAGGAAAGAGGATTGGAGCAGTGAATATTCCTATTGATATTGATAGGCCATTTTATTTAGATGAAAAAACCTGGCAATTAAAGGTTAACCAGCTTGAATACATAGCAACCCCCAATGAACTACATCAACTCAGGAGGGCAAAATTAGAAGAAAGGGATTCGCTCTGGAAGGCGTTCTGGAAACGATACGACCCTACGCCTAACACTGAATATAACGAAAAAGAGCACGAATATTTTGAACGGGTTGCCTATGCCGATGAACATTTTGCATTCGGTGACAAAGGCTGGCGGAGTGATCGGGGAAGAATATATATCAAATTTGGACCGCCTGACGAAATACAGTCCAGACCCTACGAACTTTCTACCAAACCTTATGAAATCTGGTTTTATTATAGACTTAATTTAAAATTTGTATTTTATGACCGATATGGCTTTGGTGAATATATTCTCATAAATCCGCAAGGAGATAGAATATGATCTTCATAACAATTTTATTCAGTACAATAAATTTTTATGTACAACCGGTTTTATACTACACTAAATTAAACATTAAAGATTCACTCGGTACTCAAACAAAAGTGGAAAATATTTTTTATCTTGAGTTTAACTGTGCAATTCCTTACAGTGAGCTTTCTTATCAAGAGATTGATGGAAAAATAATCGCTGATTGTCTTTTAAGAATTAAAATTGTAAATCAAACAAAAACCGATTCTTTATGCGATTCTTTATTTAACAGATTTACAATTACTTCTTTCTCTCAGGCCGCCCGTGGAAAAATGACATTTTATCTTCAGTTTGGTAAGTATTTACCATTTGGTGATTACGACTGGAATATTGAGTTGATTTGTGGAGAGAATAAGGGGATGATTAGCGGTAAGAAATCGATGACTGAATTGGATTATCTTATGAGCGATATTTTATTGGCAAGTTCCATACTTCGTGACACCACAGGCGGATATTTAACAAAAGGTAATCTAAGAATTATGCCCAATCCTTCAGTTATTTTTGAAGAAGGCACCAAAAACATTTTTCTATACTACGAAATATATAATATTGTTCCGGATACTTTCAATTTGACAGTGTCTTATTCCATTACTGATACTTCTGAAAAAATTATAAAAAAAATCACCAAATCTATTGAAAAAAGATATATGGAACAGGCAGTAAACTTGGGCATTAATATTGAGACATTAAAACCGGGTAATTATCAACTCAAGGTCGCCGTTTTTGATTCACTTATCAATCGCAAAGTAGAAAAAGCGCTCAGTTTTACAATTATTGCAACAAAAGAAAGGGCAGAAATTTCTATCGAGGATTTACCTTATTATGAGGCAATTGAATACTTTGTAAGCACTAAGGAATATAAATATTTTCTGACACTCAAGGATGAGGGAAAAAGGCTATATTTAAAACGATTCTGGCAGAAACATGACTACAAAGAAATTGCTCGTCGTTATGAATATGCTGATGCACATTTTCAGGAGGGATATTTGTCGGGTTCAAAGACCGATCGGGGTCGAATATATATAAAATTTGGGCCTCCGGACGAGATTGATAATAAACAATTTGAAGAATCTAAACCTTATGAATATTGGCAGTATTATAATGGACAGGAGTTTATCTTTGTTGACATTCGGGGAACGCAAGAATATATCCTCGTCTGGACCAATGTCCCGAATGAAAAATCAAAACCGGCGTTATACAATTATCTGCCGCTTTTTAAAAGGCGTGAATTAGGAACAGATAAGGAGTAAGATATGGAAACGAGAGAAATTAAAGAAGATATAAATGAAATTTTAGACAAAAAATTGACTCTTTTATTTCACTCATTAGAAGATATTAAATCCCTAATGACAAAAAATGTTGAATGGAATAGCAGAGTTTATGAAGAAGTTCGTTTACTGAGAACCCTCCTTGCTACATCCAGTCTGACAAAAAAAGAGAACATTGCAATATTTGTCGATTCGCAAAATCTATATTATTCGGCAAAAATTAGTTATGGCGCAAAGGTAAATTATGAGAAATTACTACGGTTAATCACCGGTGATAGAAATCTGGTTAAGGCATATGCCTATATTGTGCAACCACCTGAGGGAGATGTGAAACCTTTTGCAACCAGCCTTGAACATATTGGCTATATTGTTAAGATAAAAGATGTTCGTACCCGTGCTGATGGTTCAGCAAAGGCAAACTGGGATATGGGTATTGCACTTGATATTTTAGGCATGATCGATTATGTTGATACAATCGTTCTCGCCTCTGGTGATGGTGATTTTGTGCCCCTGGTTGAATTCGTAAAAAACAAGCATAAGAAGGTTGAAATTTTTTCATTTCCAGATAATACCGCCTATGATTTGAAAGAAAAGGCAGATAGATTTGAACCACTTGATGATCGAGTGATATTATAAAAAATAAAAATTCACTGGAACATATATGGTTGATTACCATATTCATACTAGTCATTCAATAGATGCAGACGGTAGTCTGCGCGAATGTTGTGAGCGGGCAATTATTTTGGGGTTAAAAGAAATTTGTTTTACCAACCATTGTGAACTGGATAAAAACCGAAACGATAATTTAATAAGATTCAATGGTGAAGTCAAACCTATTAATAATCATAATCTCTTAATTTTAGAGAATGAGATAGGAAATTTAAGAGATTATTACAAAAAGAGAGGTTTGTCAGTAAAATTTGGTATAGAAGTGGGATTCTTTGATGGTGTAGAAGAACATTTAAAAGAGGTGATTCAAGGACTTTCCCTTGATTATCTTCTTGCGGGTATCCATTGCCTTGACCATATTTGTATTGATAGCTCCCGAGAATGTAATCATTATTTTGAAAAATATAATGTAGAATTGCTTCTTGATAATTATTTTTCAGCGATGGAGATGTTAGTTCGTTCAAGGCTCTTTGATGCAGTTGCTCATTTTGATGTATATAAGAAATATGGGTTGCATTTTTA
>CBFGJP010000098.1:0-8229 GCA_965649105.1 Caldifarciminota bacterium | reverse complement strand
ATCAAATGGTTTTCTCTGCTATAAAGCCCGGCTACTAAATGAGTAACTGCTTTTGTGTAACAGCCAATAATCACCAGCGGAGCATCTTTGATCCACGATATGATGCTCTTAGTGCCAATAATAACCTTTTCCGGGATTTGCTTTATTAAATTTTCGTCATCAACAACGATAAAATGCCATGCTTGACGATTGCTTGAAGAGGGGGCGAGTCTTCCTGCCTCAAGAATCCTCAAGATCTTCTCTTTTTCTAATTTTTGTGGTGAAAATTTTCTTACACTTCGACGCCATTTAATGGCTTCAAATACATCCATAAAATTAGACTTAGCTAAACGGTTTCGGTGTTGATCACAAAGTTTTTATTATTATCCCTTATGGCTTGGTTCTTTCCATTATCAATTTTTTGAATACCTTTGACGGTCTGAAGAATGGAACATATCGGTCGGGCAGCGTAAATTCCTTACCCGTTTTTGGCGCTCGTGATGTTCTGCCCGGTCTTTTTCTCAATTCGAAGGTGCCAAATTTTCTTATTTCCACCCTTTTTTCTTTTATTAAAGTATCTATGATAAGATCAAAGAATGCATCAATAAGTTTTTCGATATCTATCTTAGGATATATTGAGCCAAATTTTGTAGATATTGCTTCAATAAGATATTCACGACGCATGTTTTACCTCCTGTATTATTTACAACCGGCACAGGTTGTGCGCTGACATCCAGTACAGGAACTTCCTGTACTTACACCTTCACCATTTGAACCTGTGCTACGAAAACCGAAGACCGATATTAATTTTTCTACATCTTTGCTCGCACATTTGGGGCACTTTATATCATTTAAATCGCTATTTTTTAGAATAAGTTCTTCAAATTTATTACAACATCTTTTGCATCGGAATTCAAAAATTGGCATCTTAAATTCCAATCTGTTTTTTTCTTCTTTTGGATGAGCGTCTATCAATCCACGAACGGCGATCATCTTTACTTACTTTACCTTGCTCAATCAACCTGCGAAATTCTTCTTCGTTTAACATTCTCCTTCTTTCGCCTTTTCTTCTCTCTGTTCTTTTTCTTCTTTCCATCAAATCTTCCCTATCTATAACCAATAGCGGGGGCTGGATTCGAACCAGCGACCTTTGGGTTATGAGCCCAACGAGCTACCACTGCTCTACCCCGCGATGCCATATTATAATCAAAAAAAAAGTGATGTCAAGGGTTGTATCGTTTTATTTAAAATATCCTATTACATTGCCCAACATAAATTTTGAAGATAAACGGAAATTAATTACTGAGTCTAATGTGCTTTTCATCATTATTAAACCAACTAGTTCACTAATAAACATTGCTATTGCTACACCAATACCTTTTAGCAAATAACCAAACGAGATCGTTAAAATCAGATTTGAAATAGCAATTATGACGATGACGCTAAAGAATTTTTTTTCCTGGTTAAGGGCAATTAGTCCATAACCCCAAATTGTATTAAGAGGTGCAATCATGAAATATAATAATAATATTCTCAATATGCCAACACTCTGTTTAAAATTGTGACCATATACCAATGTGATGAGTTGGGGGGCGAATATGATGCCGATTATCGTAATTAAAGATGTGATGCATAAGGTGAGTTGAGAGAAAAAAGAAAGATTTTTACCGATTGTTTCGTGGTCTTGTTTTGAAAAAACAGGGAAGAGGAGATAATAAAAGACGCGTTCAATGATCAAAAGTAAAAGTATTATCTTGAACCCGGCGCTAAAAAGTCCAACTTCTTTCTCATTGTGAAAAATACCCAAACATATTATTGGAAAATTAGTCACTGCTTGATAAATAATTGTAGCAATACCGATGGGAAGAGAAGCAGTGAAAATTTGATATGACCGGTGAAGTTTTACATACAGATAAAACTTTTTATATTTATGTAAAAAAATTATGAGCAAAAATAATGTTGCGATAATGTAGCCTGCTAAAAAAGAGAGGGGAACCGCCGAAATCTGATTTTTGTCTTTAAGTAAAATCAAGAGAAAAATCAAATAACTTAAATACTGAATTGCCTTTCCACTTGCAACATATTCCATCTCTTCTCTTGCCTGGAATACAAATTCCAGATAAAAAGCATAGGGAATTGCGGCCAAAATGTATAAAAAAATTATTTTTTTTGTTAATGGATTTCCCGGAACAAATAGAAGGAATGTGAGAAATATGATACAGAGAATAAGTGCTAAAGAAAATCTAAGTCCGGTTATTTCCCCGATTATTCGAGTATTGTTGCGATCCCGCGCAACTTCTCTTGTACCTAATGTCGGTAAACCCATGGTACTGAAAAGTAATAAATAAGTTAAAAATGCAAGGCTGTAGTTTATTATTCCAAAACCTTCAACACTCAGGATGCGCGCAATATATGCATTAATGATAAAACCGATAAAATGGCTAAAACCTTCACCCCCAAAAAGTATAAAGAAGTTTTTGGATAATTTTTTAATCATTTTAAAAAATTTTTAGAAAGTGCAATGTATTACTTAAGCGTCTTATGCTCGTAAGGGCATAAGTAAGATATATAACAGAAAGAACAATTAGGATTTTTTGCGGTGCAGATATACCTGCCGAATAATACAAGGGCATTTGCTATAAATTGCCATTCGTTTCGGGGAAAGATGTTTGCCAGATCCTGTTCGATTTTATCCGGTTCTTTTTCCCGGCTCAGTTTTAGTCTTTCTGTGGCAACTCGAGTCACATGGGTATCAACAATGATTGCTGGTTTATTAAAGGCATTTACAAGTACTGCTGAAGCGGTTTTTCTGCCAACACCTGGTAACTGAACAAGTTCTTCAATGGTTGCCGGGACTTTCCCATTGAATTTTTCACATATTGTTTGGGCACACTTTTTTATTAATTCAGATTTTCTTTTAAAAAAGCCGAGGGGTTTGATTATCTTACATAAATCGTTGATATCAGCCTCCGCAAGTCTCTGGGGTATTGGGTACTTGGCAAATAATTTTGGCGTGACTTCATTGACTTTTTTATCGGTGGTCTGAGCAGATAGAAGGACTGCAATCAAGAGCTCAAATTCATTTCTATAGTTTAACTCAATATTAGGATCGGGAAAATGCTTTTTCAGACCGGTAACTATTTTTTTCGCTAATAATTTTTTACCCTTTTCCATTTTTCTCCTCCATTTCAATTAAACATTGCAATATCTCAAGTTCATCTTTGTCAAACCATATTAAGTTACATTCATTGCATTCATCAATTTCAATATGATAGGCATAACTGTAAAATTTTCTTATCATTGGTTTACCACATTTCGGGCATTTTCTTTTATGGGAAGTTTCAATGAGTAATCTAAACCGTGGTTTTTTCTTCTTTGCCTCAGCGAAAATGAGCGAAGCAATATGTCTTATTTCTTCGGAAAAATCTTTTTCTTCGCGTACAATTATTCGTGGCAGTTTTTCTTTTTCCACAAGGAGTCCATCACAGAATGCGCAGCGCCATATGTACAATCCTTCATATTCTTGGACTATCAACCATTCACGGCATATCGGACATATCCGGCGCATCTTCCAAAGTGGGATATTTTTCATCTTAAAATAATGGTCTAATGCGGGAATTGATTCTGCCTTGACTATCTGTTCGGTTTCTTTAACTTTAACCTCGGTATCAGGAGTTAAAAAGTCTAAAGATTGGAGTTGTAACAATGTATAAGGTCCAAGCCATTTTTCTTCTTTTTTTATATATATTTCAGACCTGGCTGGTTTTGTCTGGTCTTTCCTTCGCGGTATTTTATAAATCTCTTCAGTAATCTGACTTATATCGGCGTGCGCCTGGGCAAGGATAAGTTCAAGTCTTTTTATAAATGGTGGATGGGTGGAAAAGAGATTGGCAAAAAAATCTTCCCTTTCTTCAAGTGGATTTGCCTCAGGACTTAAGATAAAAATTGGTGCTAAATAACTCGCGGTGCCCCGATAATGGGTTGCTATTTTGTAGAGGGCACGGGCAAGACCTAAAGGATTTCTTGTATACTTTATAGCATTTATGTCTGCCCGGTATTCTTTTTCACGGGAGATAAAAACATATAAAAGCTGGGATAAGAAACTCATTATTAAGAGAATAATGAATATGGGTAGCGCAAACAGACTCGCAGCTAAGGCATTCTTTCGGTTCTTCTCAAATATAAAACTATCTTGTTCTTTTGCCATTTGATTAAGGTTATTTACGAGACCATTCAGTATCTCATTATAAACGCCGAATAACGCACTCGCCACGGTCGTTAAAAGCGAATCGTTTGATACAATGTGTGCCATTTCATGGGCAAGGACAGCCTGGAGCTCATCACGATTCAACCTTGATATTAAACCTTCGGTCACCCCGATCACATTTCTGCCATACATATCCTGCAGTGCAAATGCATTTATTGCTATGGTGGGGATAATATAAGGTTCAACCGGTATTTTGCCAGCGGCAATGCTAATTTCTTCTACGATATTTTGGAAGACATAGTGATAATGGTCGTTTTTATCCGGAGGTTGTGCATTAAATATTTTTAAAATTTTCCCAATTACATTGCGATTTGTGTAAAACCAATGTCCAATTGCAAATATTAATGCGAACGCCAAAACAACAAGTGTATCGGAACCGAAAAGATGAAATTTGAGATGAGGATTTTCAATCTGGATTCTTATATAAATCAAAAGTTTAAGTACGATCCAGATAATAAAAAAAGAAAAGAAATAAAAAAGCACAAGGACTCCCAAAATGGCATAAATAATCGTTGTTTTTTCTTTTTCAATATCCCAGAAAGTTTTGGCCGGCATAGACATTAGTAAAGATTAACCGATTTCATTATAAAGTCAATAGCCAAAAAGGACAGGCAGCCTCTTGAATTTTTTATAGATCTATACCGGACTTTTGATTTCTCTACACAAGAAAAATTTTTAAGTACAAAAAGGTGCCTGTCCTTTTTTTAATAAATTTGTGCCTGTTCTCTTAGCGCTTGATAGAGTTTTTTATTCTCTTTTTTTAATTTCTTTTCAACATTCTGGAGACATTTTACGAGATGTTCAAATGTTAGTTCCATCTGTAGCACTGCTGCAAGATTGTCTTTTGCTGATTGTAAAACTGATGTCTTTTCTTTGGGAATTATGTCCTTGATAATCTCCCAACCACCATTGTTAACAATCACCTTTGCCATCAACTGTTTCATTTCTTCTCTGAGTAATTGCCAGAGTTCCTTGCCCTGGATATGAGCTATCATCCTTCCCATTGCCAGTGATATGGAGAGTATGGCATTCATTCCAAGATTCCCTTTGCGTTGCATTACCTCTATGATTTCATCCTGTGAGGCATTTTTTGTAAGTTTCCCACGGGTAATCGCAACTTCTTTTTCAAGATTGAGTAATATTTTGTCAATCATTGATATTGACTTGAATTCAGAAAGTCTTTTACCGATGAAATGGGGAGCAATTATCTGAAGGATATTGTTTACTGCATTCAAACAGCCCTTACCATCATAGCGCTGAACTTTTTGCCAGAGTGCGGTCAACTCAGAATCATTTTTCCCGAGGATATCAGATTCTTTAAGCCCTTTTCTGAATCTGAATGTTTTATCGGGCTGGGCGACAAATAAATCCGGATATTTATCGGTCAGAGAAGATTTTTCGATTATACTGTCAACGAGATGGATTGCTTCACCAGTTCCGGCCGATGTACCTAACGGTGTTGAGCCGGTCATTTTCAATATCTTTTTATATTTTTCACTACCCGGAATACCAGCGTAAATATTAACCCCGATACTCGGGATACCGGCATTGGTTGGTTCTTCATAGGCGATGATATCCGTTATAACGAGATTATTTAAGAAATTTCTTATATCACCATATTCTTTTTCATCAAATTTTTTCTCATTTGCACTCTGGAGTTCTTTCATTATTTTTGTTATTGAGCCATATTTGAAGAGTCGTTCGGTATTGGCACCTCCACCTGCTTTTAATCCCATAGTATTTGCCGAAAGTGCGATCTGTGCTTCCATATCATCGTTTGGTGATTTAGAGCGATGTGATACAAGTAAATCCATTCCTTTGCCTAAGGCAACAAGCATTGCAATCAATGTTTCAGATAGAGTTCCGATCTGATTTGCCTTTATAAGAGAAACATTCATCAATCCATCATCGGCACATTTTTCAATCGTGGAATCTTTTGTGGTTACGATGTCATCACCAACAATAAAGAGTTTATCGCCGAGTTCCTTCATTAAAAGACGCCAACCTTCATAATCATCCTCTGCAAATCCATCCTCTAACATAACAATTGGAAGTTCCTGAACCGTTCTTTTGTATAAATCAACAAGCTGGTCACGCGACATCACGACTTTCTCTTCGCCGCGCCAGAAATAATACATTCCTACTGCATCAGGTTGGTTAAATTCTTCTCTATATGCATTGCTCAATTCACTTACTGCCGGGTCAAATGCAAGGGCAATATCTTCCCCGGGTTTATAACCGATGTCTCTTATCGCCTGTACTGCCATTCTCCACAGTCGTTGCTCTGGGACAATGTCATTGGGGTCTTTACTTATATATGGTGCGAGTCCGCCTTCCAGTCCTATTCCCATAACCCTTGCCCCTTCACTCTTTTCAATAATCTCCTTCAAACGTGTCTGGAGTGCGACAGTAATCATTTGCGCTTCTTCGTAATTTTTGGCACAGAGTGGCACAAACATCATCTCCTGCATACTTATATTACTTTCTGGATACTCTTTCTCAGTATGCCTGCCACCCATGCCACAATTACGATATTGCCAAGGCGCACGAAGTTTCTCACCATCAGGGAGTGTAATCTCCTGAATCCTTTTTGCAATCATCATTTCTTTTACCTGTTTAGCCTTATTTAACCAGCTCTCTTTAGGGATTTCAATCTTTTCAGCCTTCATTTTTGCCTTTGTTTCTCTTTCTTTAAACTCGCGATATTTTCCCGGGTCAGCAAGGAGAAAGTCAAGTAGCCCCACAGTTCCAATGCCGAGACATAATCTCCCAATGTAGGTGAGAATTATATGGTCACCAATTAGTCCGATTGCAAGTAGAACCACTGCGATAGGCAGCATTACAAGTGCCATATTACCACTGATTTCCGGACCGGCGGCTGCAACACTTAGATTAAATGGGGCTTCGGGATAATATGTCAATCCTTCTTTCTTAACTCCGGTAAACTTACCATAGGGAATTTTGATGAACATTTCTAAATACCAGAATAGTTTACTCAATCCTGGACTTTTGTATCTTTTTTGAGCAGCCGGCAGAATATTTTCATTTAAGGCATTTAATTTTACGGCTCTTAAATAATGCCCCATCTCGTGAATGGCAATCCCGGTATGGAAACTTATAAACCAGAAGATTGCGGAGATTATTGTATCAAAACTTGTAAAGACAAATCCCAATACCTCCTTTCCTTGTAAATCCTTGCCAATGCACAAAACAGATGAGATAAACGCAACATGGAATGAAACGAGGATATGGTTGGCAATGACCCAACCTGAGTGTAGCTTTTGTTTTAGGTAATCAATAATTATCTTCATAGCTTTATTATATCAAAATTAAATCCGGTGTCAATATCGTATATATCTATATTTTGAATAAGCAATATTTGATAGGATTGTGGATTTTCTTCTCATTCTTTTACTCCCGATAAAGGGTCAGTAATGCGGAGTAAGAGAATATATCAGATTCTCCGTTTTATTAAAACACAGTTATAATGAGGTTCTTGGTTTTAACTATACTATATCGTACTGGGTGGCTTTAAATTTTTTAACTGCTCTGGCAAGTGTTCGATAGAAAGCGTCCCGGAATGCCTTACGCATATCTTTAGAGGCTTATTTACATTATAATAATATTGATATATTGCGAAAACTAAATATAATCTTATTAAATGAAATTGAGACAAATCGTGGGCGCGAGCGGAATATTAATATTTATCACCTTTATTATTGTGGTATCCATTTTTTTTATAAAAAATTTTAATTTCATTATTAATGACCCAATGAGGATAAGAAATGAAATACAACTATTCGGTTTCATATCGTATCTTTTTTATTTTTTGTTATATATCTTCCAGATTTTTTTTGCACCCATTCCCGGACAGGTTTTGAATATTGCGTCCGGCATGCTGTTTGGTCCATTGAGAGGATTTTTAGTATCGTGGTTTGCGGTAGTAATCGGCGGTTTTTTAACAATGCTTGTTGCCCGGGTTT
>CBFGJP010000097.1:0-8241 GCA_965649105.1 Caldifarciminota bacterium | reverse complement strand
CCTGATTGTTTAGTGCATTTAAAGGGGTCGTAGTTCAGCTTGGTTAGAACGCCTGCCTGTCACGCAGGAGGTCGCGAGTTCAAATCTCGTCGGCCCCGCTTTTTAATTCTCATATCCCCAGCAAAAAATAGTAGAAATTTATTAAAACATTAGGAACAGGTCCGGATGGGTTGACCTGTAAATATTAAAAAAGTTTCTTCAATCGGTCACTACATCTAACTTAATTTTTGGTACTTGACAGATTGTGAAATATAGTTATACTTAACTACTATGAGAGTAAAAAAAATCATTTTATTGACCGTTTTATGTATCGCTTCTCTTTTTGCACAACAAGATTATGAGGCACTGGCAGAAAAGATAAAAAAGGTAAGTGAAGACCTGCTTGAAGGATATACACAACCTTTAATCACCTCGTTTGGCACTGGAATTTCAACCGGTCTTTTCCACAGTGCACGGAGCCACAAATCCCTCGGTTTTGATATCGGCGTAAGGGGTATGTTGATTCAGATTCCTGAGATGGGCAAATACTTTGATGCCAAGGTCCTTACCTGCTCACTTGCGAATAATAAACTATATTATGATTCACTGGTGCTTGATAGCGTTAGTACGATATTCGGTCCTAAAGAAAAAACAGATGTGCCTGTTTCGGGTAATTCAGTAGGTATCCCACCATATATTCCTGGTGGATTTAACCTTTCAATGATTCCGTTAGCAGTCCCTCAATTGAATGTTGGGTTGATAATGGGTTCAGAAGTGATTATAAGATATATTCCTTTCACTTTTAAGGGGTCAAGAGTAAAATTTCTTGGAATAGGATTGAAACAGCATATAAATAGTTTGCCTTTTATGAAAAATGTTCCTCTTCCCTTCGATATTGCCATTGGCGGTGCGATACAGGATTTTGGAATAATGGATTCCACTGGCTATAAGATAGTATCAAGCCATACCTGGAATGTGCAGACGATTATTTCCAAAAATTTAATCGTCTTTGAACCAATGGTAGGATTTGGATTTGAAGGCACAAAAGTCCATTTTACCTACGAATTTGAATTTGAAATTCCTGATACATTAAATCCCCCTAATAAAATAAAGACTACTAAGGAAGTGAATGAAGAACTCACTGCCCAAAATAGTTATCGGGCAATTTTGGGGGCTACTTTCAAACTGGGAATTTTCTTCATCCATTATGACTATAACTTTGTGCCCCATTACCAGACCCATAATTTAATTGCAGGGTTTACAATAAGGTGATTTGAAAAAGTAATTCGTTCATTGTTAAATCTTGTGTTTATTGGTTTGTTGACCGGTTAATAATAAGATTCAATTTTTCATTTGCCTATAAATGCGATAAAGTGCGTTAGATATTCAGGATAATAGTGTACCTGCCGTGATATTGACATCATATTTTTTTGGGATATAATTAAGTAATGAATGGTTTTTTTGAGTCGGGCGAGGATGGCGGAATTGGCATACGCGCTGGATTTAGGATCCAGTCCCGCAGAGGGTTGGGGGTTCAACTCCCCCTCCTCGCACTATTGATTATTAAGGAGGATTTTTGGAATATCAGATAGTAAGTGAAACCGCGACGGAAAAAGAGATTGAATTTAAACTTGGTACCCAGGAACTTGAGCCTTTTATCGATAGTTCAATTGAGAAGTTAAGAGACAAGATCGCCATAAAGGGATATCGCAATGGTAGGGCACCAAAGAATTTAATCCGGACGAGGTATTACGATACACTAAAGGCCGAGGCCATTAACGATCTCATTCTTGACCTTTATAGAAAGGTATTACAGGAAAAAAACTGGAAACCTGTATCAAACCCCGAATTGGTAAGTTTTAATGATGCGGGTGAGATAAAATTCAATCTTCGGTTTGAGATACAACCAGAATTTGATGTAAATGATTATAAAGGGTTAGAATTGTTTAAAGAAGAGCCTTTGCCTTTGGATTATCTATATGAACAGACAATAAATCGTCTTAAAGAAAATTATGCCGATGTTGCTGAGACGACCAAACCCGCTGCGGTGGACGATTTTATTACTCTGGATTTGGAAATTATTGAGGATAATAAAGTTATGGATAAACAATCCGATGTGGTTATAAAACTCGGTGATAGAAGTTTTCCTGATGAATTGAATCGCGCCCTTGTCGGTATAAAAAAGGGTGATAAGAAAGATGTCCAGATTAATAAACAGATTTATCGAATAAAAATAAAAAAGGTGGAAGAAAAGATTTTGCCTAAGATAGATGAAGAATTTGCAAAGATGTTAAATTATAATAATCTTGAGGAGATGGAGAAGGGTTTAAAAGATATGCTCCAGAAGCAGGAAGAAGAAAGACTGAATGATGAAGTAAAGGAGAATTTAGCCCAGATACTCCTTGAACGATTCCATTTCCCAGTTCCCAAATCATTGATTGAAAGGGAATATCAGGTTATTTTAAAAAGTTCAAATCTTACGGATAACGATAGTACTCGGGAAAGATTTATGCCGGTTGCAGAAAAGAGGGCAAGGTATAATATGATTCTGGACAAAATTGCCCAGAAAGAAAATATACAGGTAAATGAACAAGAAGTGAATAATCTTATTCAGAAAAATGGATTTAGTATTGATGAAATCAATGATGAAGTCAAAGAATATTTTAGAAAGCTACTAATTCGTGATACAGTTGTTCAATTTTTATTAAAAAATGCCAATGTTATCCAAAAGAACAGAATTTTATCCCCAGAGGAGGCAAAAAATGCTAACCGTACCATTCGTCATTGAACAAACCGGTCGGGGAGAGCGGGCATATGATATCTATTCCCGCCTGTTAAAGGAAAGGATCGTTTTTATTGGCACGCCAATTGACGATACTGTTGCCAATCTGGTCATCGCCCAACTTTTATTCCTTGAGGCTGAGGATTCCGCAAAGGAAATTTATCTTTATATTAACTCACCCGGTGGAATTGTATCATCTGGGTTAGCAATATATGATACAATGCAATATATTAAGCCCGCAGTATCAACGATATGTATTGGTATGGCAGCAAGTATGGCCGCATTATTACTCGCGGGCGGTGCCAAAGGTAAAAGATATGCATTGCCCCATTCACGGATTATGATTCATCAACCCGAAGGTGCATTTCAGGGACAAGCAACGGATATTGAAATCCATGCCCGAGAGGTGTTGAAAATTCGCGAGGTTTTAAATAAACTTATGGCGAAACATACCGGAAAAACAGAGGAAAAAATTGCTAAAGATACCGATCGCAACTATTTTATGTCGGCCGCGGAGGCAAAGGAATATGGTATTATTGATGAGGTGATTGAGACAAGGAAAGGATGATGACAAAGATTTTCTGTTCATTCTGCCAGCGTCCCCGGACGGCGGTGAAAAGACTATTTCGTGGTAATCACGCCTATATCTGTGACGAATGTGTCAAATTGTGTAACGAATTGCTCGAAGATGAGAAAAAATCATTAAATCATCCGAATTTTGTTCTGCCTAAACCGCAGGATATCAAGTCTTTTCTTGACCAGTATATAATCGGACAGGAACGGGCAAAGAAGGTAATCTCGGTTGCCGTTTACAATCATTACAAACGCACAATGCTAACTGATGACGACATTGAGTTGCAGAAGAGCAATATTCTTCTTATCGGACCGACCGGCACAGGTAAAACACTGCTGGCTGAAACCCTTTCTCGTTTGCTCCATGTGCCATTTTCAATCTCTGATGCTACGCCCCTTACCGAGGCGGGATATGTTGGCGAGGATGTGGAAAACATACTGCTCAGATTGATACAGGCGGCTAATCATGATGTTAAGGCCGCTGAGGTGGGTATTGTTTATCTTGATGAGGTCGATAAAATTGCCCGGAAGAGTGATTCTCCTTCTATAACCAGAGATGTTTCAGGCGAGGGCGTCCAGCAGGCATTACTAAAAATACTTGAAGGAACTATTGCCCATTGCCCACCTCATGGTGGAAGAAAACACCCGGAGCAAGAATATATTCCAATAAATACAAAAAAGATTTTATTTATTCTTGGCGGGACATTTGCAGGCATTGAGGATATAATAATGCGGCGGCTAAAAAAGACAAAGATAGGATTTTTAACCGATGCCGAGATAAATGATTTAAGTTATGATGAAATCATTGCCCGGGTTGAGCCCGAGGATTTAATTAAATATGGTATGATTCCCGAATTCGTTGGTAGGGTTCCGGTGATTGCACCGTTCCACAAGTTGGCGAAGAGCGCAATGATAGAAATACTTACCAAACCAAAGAATGCACTATTGAAGCAGTATGCAAAATATTTTGAGATGGAGGGTGTAAAACTTGAATTCACCGATGAGGCAATTGAAGAAATTGTTCTTCAAGCGATGAAATACAATACTGGTGCCCGGGCATTGCGTTCCATAGTTGAAAATCATATGCTTGATATAATGTTCAATCTCCCTAACCTTACAGGAATTGAAAAATGTGTTATTACCAGGGATGTAATAACAAATAATGCCCCACCAGAATATGTAAAGGCAACAAAGCGGCATGCTCAATAGAGTTTAAAGATTGTTTATGAAATTAATCCGTGCTCTTTATTTAAAAACCCAGCAACATAAATTTTTTAGACCGTTCAAACCATTGGGCATCGGAAGAAGAGAAAATTTCTTTATTGCACCGGGTGATAATATAAAAGAATTTTTTAAGAAACTTTCATTCATTGCAGGGATAAGAAAACTGGGTGGTGTTATACTTTTTGTACCGGAATTTTTCGCACCTTATATTAGAATGTTCAGGGCAAATTATTTTCAGGTTGTTTATTATAAAGAATTACCAAATGTTCTGACGCGAGAATTTAATCAGCTCAAAAGTGAATTAAAAAAAACCACTTTTAGTTGGCTTATCGATCTTAATGACAGGGCAAATCTTAATTTACCCAATCTTGTAAATGCTGAAAAGAGGGTTGCATTCTATGATAAAAAGAATTTCCCGTTCTATAATATTTTGGTCAAAGGTGGGATTGAATCCTTAATAAATTTTTTTCAGATTCCTTGTGTTGATCCAATATCAATCATCAAATTCAATAAACTGGAGCTCAGGGGGATGTTAAAATATTTAACATCAGAACAACCGAGGCTATTTTTGAACTCAATGGATAAAGATGCCAGTGGAATAGCAGGATTAAACTGGCAGGGTGGGATCGTTTATCATAATAAAGATGATGACATAGAAAAGGGCTTAAAGAAATTATATCTATGTGATGCCTATTACGGTCCCGATGATGAACTGTGTGAAATTGCCAGAATTTTCAAAAAAACAATTATCGAAAAATGATGACCATTGAACAAAGGGTAGAAAATTTGCTGTCGCAGTTGAGCAGTATTAGAATACAGGACATTGACATAAAGGGATTCTCCAGACTACTTGCAATGAATGTTGCGAGTCGGGGCTGTTTGCTTATGGAAGGTAACCGGGTTGTATATCAAGATAGGGTTGCACTGGATGAGATTAAGAATTCCCGATTGAATTGCTTTACGGAAGAATTTGATATAAACGGATTAAAATATCGTCTGTATCTGGCTTTTGGAAATGATGAGATTTTAAATAGTTCTGCGGTGGAAAAGTTAAAAAGCATTGTAAAACTTATGGGGCAAATTATTGTAGTAAGTAATGTTGCCCGGGAAAGAATTTCCGAATTTCAGGTGATTAATGAATTAAATCTGAATGTAATTACAACCCTTGAGTTGCATAAGGTGGTATGGTTTGTAGAGAGTGCTGCACAGCGGCTGCTTGATACGAATAAAGTTTTTTTGTATTATCTGATTGAAGACCAACTCGTGGGCAGGAATAAAAAACTTTCGATAAAATTTTTACCAACTGGCGTGTATCGTCAAATTTCACAAAGTAGACAGATTTTAAAACTGGAAAAATCCGAGAATAGATTTTTAAAAATATTACTTAATAATCTTAACCCCGGAGTGGTGCTTATTGTTCCTTTTACAATAAAAAATTCGGGCAGGGGATTCTTTTTGTTAGATGATTTTAATAAGACACCCAATCCGACCAATTCCATAATGCGGTTGAAATTCCTGGGACATCAGGCTGCAATAGCCCTGGAAAGGATTGAATTATTCCAGGCATTGAATAAGGCACTCCAGGAAAGCAGGGGTTTGCAGGACATTGCAAAACTTTTATTATCGCCTTATGAACTAAAACATTTCTTCACCGAGGTTTTACGCCGTGCCCAGCAGATTCTTAGGTTTAAAAAGATTTTGTGTTCAATCTACAACCACGAAACCGATTCTTTTGAGCGTTTTCACAGTGTTGGTATTTCGTTAAAAAAGTTTCGTGAAGCAAGGAAAGTCCATCCACCATATAAGCTAATAAAAAGTTTAATGGAAGACCGTTTCAGAATTTCTAATTCCTACTATATTCCAAGTGAAGAGGTCTTTTCTGAAATAAGGAATTATGAAGTTTATAAAATTGCCTCCAAACGAAAAAGAATTCACAATCTATGGTCAGACGGAGATATTCTGATAAGCCCCATCTATTCCCGGCAGGGAGAGATATTGGGTATATTATCACTCTCGGATCCGATTGATAATCGGGTACCCGATAGAGACAAAATTAGATTATTGGAGGCATTCGGTGATTTTCTTGGCCTGGCAATGGATAATAATAGACTCTTTGAAAAAAATCTGATAATTTCTTATACCGACGAACTTACCGGTGTGTACAATTATCGGTTTTTAAGAGAGAAACTAAATGAATTGATTGAAAAATCCCAAAGGCGGATTGCGATTGCGATGATCGACCTTGATCGATTTAAGGAATATAATGATCGATACGGGCATATTGCCGGTGATCAATTATTGAGGAGAATATCTCAAATATTCAGAGATATTATAAAAGACGGTTATGTCACCCGTTACGGGGGTGATGAATTTATAATTATCTTACCTAATGCCGGCATCCGGGCAATAAAAGCGCGTATTGAAAAGACCCGGGAAATGATAAAAGGATTAAAGAAAGATAAGTTTTATGTCAATTTCTCCTGCGGCATTGCAATTTATCCTAAAGATGGTAAAGATTGCGGAACATTGATCGATAGTGCTGATAAGAAGTTATATCTTGAAAAAAAGAAGAAAATATGAGATGGTTGCGTCGTAGAGAAGAAAAAGGTGTTCTTCCGACAACAAGCGGATTTACATCGCGCACTCTGGTTATATATTTCTTGATCGGTAGCGGATTGATCGGTGTGGTAACTTATATTTATTCTAACTTTCTAATTCAGAAGATTCGGAAAGAGACCGAGACTACATCCAGAATTTTTGCCAGTTATGCATCTGGTCCCGGGACAAGTGAGGAAGAATTGCTTGCATTATTGTTCAGTGAGGTGATTGAGAAAATCGATTTTCCAGTTGTCCTCACCGATGCCCAGGGGAAACCTTATTCGGCAAAGAATGTTTCTGATACTAATTTGGTAAGGGTGGCAAAGAGACTTGACCGTGAACATAAGCCAATCCCGATCGTAATAAAAAGTGGTACTGATTCTACATTTGTGGGGTATGTCCATTACGGGTTATCACCATTTACAAAATCTTTGAAAATACTACCGTTTCTGATGACGGCGTTTTTGCTGGCTTTCCTTTTTTTAGGTTTTTGGGGTTACCTTATTTATCGAAGGAGTGAGGAAGAAAAAATATGGTATTCACTTGCCAAAGAGACTGCCCACCAGTTGGCGACACCGCTCTCTTCTCTTTCGGGATGGCTTGAAACTTTAAAGAAAAATGTATCTCGGGAAATCTATGACGGTATCGCTGAAGATGCCCAGCGAATGAAAGAGGTATTAGAAAAATTTTCCCGAATCGGGATGCCTCCCCGCCTGGTAGAAAAGGACCCTACACCAATTATCCAAAAGGCAGTGAATTATGTAAAACGTCGTGCCCATAATCAGATTCAATTTATTGAAAATTATCAACCATTGCCTTTTATAAGATTTGATGACATTTTGCTTGATTGGGCGGTGGAAAATATTTTAAAGAATGGTCTTGATGCAATTGGTTCAAAGCCCGGGATCGTTTCAATAAAGACCCAGACCGTTGATGGTGGAGTAATGATTGAGATAGCCGATACCGGTGGTGGAATAAAACAGGCCAAGGATATATTCAAACCCGGTTATACAACAAAAAAATATGGCTGGGGTCTGGGTTTGGTTTTGACAAAAAGAATAATTGAAGGCTACCACAATGGAAGA
>CBFGJP010000096.1:0-8272 GCA_965649105.1 Caldifarciminota bacterium | reverse complement strand
TAAAGAGAATGACTACTAATTCAAACCTGCAATTCCCTTATTATTCGCCTGCGAATCTTAATTTATTTTGGGTAAGATCTTATTTTGATGAAAGACGTATTGCTTATCCGACATTAACCCCCATCATTGCGGCACCGATTGCACCAACGAACTGTGGGTCATCTGGGACAATGGTCTGTGGATAATATCTTCGTAACGCCTTTACCAATCCAGGATTCAATGCTCCACCACCACAAAATAATAACGGTTCTTCTATTCCGATCTGTCCAGCAATACCATTTATTCTACGGATCAGGGAATCACAAACACCAAAGATAATATCTTCAAATCTTTTGCCTTCCTGAACCAGACTCAGGATCTCGGTTTCTGCCATTACCACACATAGTGAATCTATCATCTCGGGTTTTTCTGATTTCATTGCCTTTTCGCCAAATTCTGTAAGGGATAAATTTAATGATTGAGAAATCTTTTCAATGAAATTTCCGGTTCCAGCCGCACAGCGGTCATTCATTACAAACTTAACCACCTTTCCATTTTTTACTCTTATTACCTTGCTATCCTGACCGCCGATGTCTATTATCGTTTTAATTTCCGAATTAAAATATGTTGAACCGCGGGCAAATGCCGAAACCTCGGTAATGACTTTATAGGCATCTTCAACCAGTGCCCTTCCATAGCCGGTAGCGATAATCTTATCAAATCCATTGAGATAATTCTTTACCTCACTTATTGCCTGTCTTGGTTTGAATGCCGTTTTTACAACGAATTTTTTTATTACCTTTTCATCAAATAAAACACCCTTTGTATACATTGAACCAACATCTATACCCAGTACCATCCAGTCTCCTTTGCTGCCTTTACCAATGCCAATACATTCTCTCTTTTCGCATTGATTGGTACCTCACAGCCAGTTGAGGCAATATAACCTTTACGGGCAAATTTCAACTGCTCAACCATAGTTTTGGTTGTTTTGTAAATTTCTTCCGGCTCTGAAAATAAAAGTGATGAAGTCTCAAAATTGCCAATCAATCTCATCTTATTTGATAACTTCTCCACTGCCTTTAACATATTTACACGATCAAGACTGATTAAATCGGCATTTGTGTATAATAGATTATCAATGATTGGTGTGGTATCACCACAAATATGTAATATCACATCAAAATCATACCGGTGCAGATAATCAACCAGTTTCTGTTCATAGACCAGGGCAATCTCTTTGTAAACTGCGGGGCTTATAACGCTTCCCGATGCAAGTGGGTCAACGATGATAGGTAATGCACCAGCATTTATTATCTCAAAGCAGAATTTTACAGTTGCTTCAAAAACTGCTTCGAGTATTATTTTTATCTCTTCAGGTTTTTTTAATGTATCAATCAAGAATTTTTCTGGTGGCAACAAATGCATTCCGGTAGTAACCGGCGCAGGAACATAGGCAAGAATGGGTACAATATCACCGATTGCCTTATATGCATATTTTATTGCCTCAAGATAAACAGGCAGTCTGCCATCTCTCTTGGGATTAGGCATTATAATCTTTTCTTTGAGAGTATTTTTCAGCACAGGATTTTTTAATACCGGCAGGTCGTTATCCGGATAATAGAATTCTGAACCCATTGCCTCGGCAATTATGCCTACCTCGGAAAATATTGATACCGCATCGTGTTGATAAATTTCGTATGCGATTATCTGCGCCTTAGCCATTTTTTCACCATTGGTATAGTATTTTTTTAATTTTATTCCGGCGACAGTCGCGGCGTGTGATGTAATCAAAGGAATCACCGGACAGCGATCAGGTTTTTCATCAATCACCAACATACCAAATCGTTCACGAGGCGTCAAAATATCTTTCATAATTATAAATTATAAAATCCAAAGACTAATTACCAATATCATAAATTCAATGGTTGAAGATAACCAACTTTTCAATCTTAACCCTTAGACTATTTTTCATCTAATCGTCTCCACAAATGCCTCAATCCGAGTTTTTATCTGCTGGGTAATACCAAAAGGTGCCGGAACATCAATTGAGAGCACCGGAATGTCATCCAGTAATTGTTCTATTATCCTTGTTTCCATTGCACAATGAGATGCACCAAGCATATTTGTTATAAGAACTCCTTTTATAAGTTTTTTTGCAATCTGTTTTTTTATATTTTTTACCCTTTCTTCGGTGGAACCGATTAGCGAGGCATCTATAAATGATCGTGCGAGTGCCCGGAAGGGCTCGATATTTTCTTCAATTTGGACCATTGCCTGATTTATTACATACTCAGTTTCAACGACCCGACATCCAACTTCTTCAACAAGATTTAATAGATATGGATCTGCACTTGGTGTTACCCAGGCAATGGGAATTGTATCTTTTTTCAATACCCCAATTCCTTTTTCTACGCGCCTTTTAACCATATCGTGGATCATCTGTACAATATCCAGCCATTCATCAAAATCCGCATAACCATATAAATTACCAAATTCAATGGTCATCATTTCCAAAGCGGGTAATGGCGCAATTTCAGCATCTGCGTTCATCCTTTTTATCGCCGCCACTAAATTGCGCAATCGGTTAACTTTTTTTATTGTTTCGACAAAACGATGGGGGTTATTAACACCGGTCAATTTAAATAGCATCTGCCATATTTTATGATATTCTTTTACCAAATAATCTTCCAACTTTTTAATATAAACCAGGCCACTTTTTGTCTGCTCTAAATCTCCTTGTTTTGGTTTATTGAGCAAAAAATTTAAAGACTTTCTATAAGGAATTTCTATCCACATTACTTCATAACCCATATCCTGTACATTTTGTATTACACACGAATAATCATCACAGGAGGCACCGGTTGAGGCAATGATTAAATCGGGTTTAGGGAAATAAGACTTTTTATAGAATGCTGAGGCAACCACCCGAGAAAAACAGGTGGCTTCGGGAAGGCCGAGTTTGCTTGCCGTATCAAGCAAGTCCGTAGATTCTTTAAAAAATGGGGTCCACCAAAGACACTCGGGATAAAATGGCACACAATCCGGGAAAGATAATACTAATACAGGTAAGGTTCCTAAATCTCCCATTGTTGCGATAACCTTTTTATTTATCTGGCGTGCCCGGAAAAGACGTTCTGTCTCATTGAAGACAAATCCCCACATTCTCAATGCCTCAAAGGAGTTGTCAAATTTTAACCTTTTCAATTCCCGTGCACCATAAACCATAAATGTTGCTGGTGGTGAAAGATAGATTCCCCATTCATCATTGTTGTAGTATTTGTAATTTTTTATGGTTTCAAAGGGAATTTCCTCAAATTGTTTTGACCAGGTATTCAAATCAATCTTCCGGGGAATAATTTTTTTTGTTCTTCTCATACAATCCCGCCTCGGTATGATGCAAGAACCTCAATGAATGCATCTATCCTTACCTGTAACTGACTGATATTCTGTAAAGAAAAATCACTTTTTAATTTTAAAATCGGGAGTGAAAATTTCTTTTCCATTTTTGCAATTTCGAAATCAAAATTGTCACAATAATCAAGCACAAAGGCAATAATACCGGTGCTCTTTGTTTCTTTAATGTCCTTATCTACCCATTCATAGAACCCTTTATTTGGTCTTTTGAAAATGCAAGGTGTTTGTTTGAAATATGCCTGCTTTAGACCTTCAATCGTCTTTTCTACAATTTTTATATAAAGCGGTCTTGATAATCCACAATTAAAGTCACCACAGATGCGCAATCTCTTTTCAATCAATTCAATTATTGCACCTGATTCATAGGAAACCGGACTGCCCAGTAAATAAACACGCGGTTTATATGAAATTTCTTCGGGAGTTACTGATTTTATTTCTGAAAAATTACCCCGAAGATATTGAATAACAATTTTTTGAAATGAGGTTGTTGATAGTAAGGATGGATTCGCCCGACGTTGGACATCAAACTTACGCAGAACCAGTCGCATCTTTTCAAATTTTTCACATTCTTGTTGAATCAAACTTTTATCAAATCGGCGACAGAAGAAAAGTTCTAATTCCTTAATCAGCATATCAATTTCATTGCTGAAGATTTCAAAATTATCGGTGCGGGGATTGTTAAATATGTATACAGGGATGTTAGTGGTGAATCTTATTACCTCAATCATCCTTCTTGACATATCACATCCTGTTGAGCCAATAATACAGGCAAACTTTTTTTGATTTTCAATGATAAACCCAAGATTGGATTTCACCAGCGGACAGGCATCAACACGAACCATCCGTTCTCCTTTCTGGGAGAGTGTGAGGTCCCCATGCAGTAAGCGATATGGCCTCAATCCAGTTGCGGATAGAAGTTCTACCGGAATATAAGAGCAGGAATATCCTATTAGTTCCATGGTTTCAGGAGCAGACTGTCTACAAATCGCTTTTGAAAATCTTTTTGTATGGCAAGATCAAGATGGATAGATTTTTTTCTTATGCCTTCTACATCATCAGAGGTTATTTCATTTAACAAAAATTTTATTGCCCCGATTATGGGAAGGTCATTTTTCATACAAATATTATTTATACCCGAGGGGATAATTCCTATTTCTTTTAGTGCCTCAGGATTTAAATGTGCGCCAAACTCACCGGTAATGACTGTCTTTTCTATTCTTGAAGATTGGATACCAACATAATCAAGCAGAAATTTTATCCCGGTGTGAAGTGCACCGATGGCGAGTTGTAATTTGCGAATATCCATCTGTGTTATTTCAAAACCGTTTATATTTATTTGTTTTCTTAACATTCCATATTCAGTAAGCCATTTGTTTTTCAAAAGTATTGCCAGCAAATCAATAAATCCTGAAGCACAAAAGCCAAGTGGTGGTTTATTATCAATAGTATAAACTTTAAAACCTTTTTGGTATTCAACCCTTTCAATTGCACCGGGCAGGGCAAGACTGCCGCTGGTTAGCCCTACTCCTTCAAATGCTGGACCGGCCGCAGTTGATAAGGCATAGATTTTTCTTTTGGTGATCAGGACAATCTCACCATTCGTGCCGAGGTCAATGTAGAGTGCCGGTTTTTTATTTGATAATAATCCACTGGCAATGATTCCTGCAATTGTATCCCCGCCAACAAAACCACCAATACACCCAAATATATAGCCCAATGGATTTTTTGTATAAATACCATTTTTTATATTTCCCTCAAAGGGGTACTGAGCAAAATTTTTCACAGATTCACCAAGATAAAACGATAACATAACGGGATTGCCCACAACGGTGGTGAATCGTGGTTTTGAAATTTCTAATGAGGATTTTAAATCATTTATGCCTTTGAGCAATGTCTTACGCAGTATTTTATATTTTCCAGAAATCGCAAAGCCAACCCTTGTAATCACATCACCGCCCCAGGAGTGCTGGGGGTTCAAAATTTTCACTCTTTGTATAACTTTTCCATTACTTAATCCAACAAGCGCGCCCTTTATTACAGTTGTGCCAATATCAATTGCGAGTCCAACATTAGCCAATTTGTTGTGCTGTTTAATAATTTTCATTTGGGGTATAGAGATTTTGGATAATTCAGAAAATTCGCGGGTTTTAATCCGGCACGCAAGGCGATAACCTTTTTTTAAAAGATTTTCTGGAATCAGCGTTTTCTCTATTTCATCAGGCGGCTTTATTTTTCCCTTTATCCGCACACGGCATCTCCCACACCGTCCTTTGCCACCGCACGAAGCATCTATGAATATTCCCTTTTTCTGCATCAGGGACAATAAAGTATTAGTTTCCATATTGCCGTGTAATTTCAATCATTGCTTTTATATTTTCGGGCGGTGTGTTTATAGGGACATCACAGGATGTTGACAGTATAATGAATTTTTCTTTCAGTGCGGATTCGATTTCATTTTTAATCCTGTCTCTGCTACCATTGAGCAGGGTGATCGTTGATACACCACCCATTTTGAGCGTCTTTGTTTTTAGGGTTATATCTTCTATGCTTAAAATGTCCGCGTTGAGTTTATCAAGATATTTAATTATTGATTTTGTATCGCCACAGATATGCACACCGGCAATCATTCCGGCAGATTTTATTTCTTTTATCAATAGTTTTAGCGGTTCATAGGCAAATTTTTTAAATAAAACCGGTGATATCACGCTTGTTGATGCAAGGGGGTCGCCAATGAAAATATGAACCGGAATCTGCAAAAGCCTTTCAAGATAATTCATCTGGAAATCGAGGGCTATCTTTATAATTGAGTTTGCAGTTGCTTCATTATTCACCACACTTTTCAAAAAATCTTCAGTACCGTAAAGGAAGCAGGCAAGGGTAAAAGGACCTTTTATTGAGACAAATACCGGGACATCCACTTTATCTTGTAGTATTTGAGCAGATTTTATTATTTCTTTAGTTCTATCCACGGAGTTAAGGCGTAAGCCTTTTCTAAAATCCTTGCGGATTAACTTCGAACTTGAAGTAATTTTTGGGTATGGGTCATAATTCACCCCACAACCCATTGCTTCGGCTTCCACATAGGGGTCAGCGAAAATCAGAACCATATCGTATTTATAAAGATTATATCCAGACGCTAAGACTCCCGCAAGGATTTTTCCGTTTGTAGCGACATCCTTAAAATTTTTTTTTAAAATATGGGCACAGTGGTCAGCACAAACAATGGGGAAGACTGCAAATTTTCTTTTTTTTCTAATAACCTCTTCAATGCGGTTCATAGTAAAATTCTTACGGATTAACTCCAATAATCCTATCCACCAGTCTTACTGCCCCGGCAGCATCCTCGGCATAACCATCAGCCCCGATTTTGTCTGCATAATCTTGATTAACTGGTGCACCACCAACTATTACCTTTACATTTTTTCTCAATTTCTTTTTGTTTAACAATTTAATTATTTTCTCCATCTGTATCATAGTTGTACTCATAAGTGAGGATAAAGCAAGAATCTGCGGATTTTCCTGCGCAACCGTGTCAATAAATTTTTCATTCGGCACATCCTTACCTAAATCAATGACTTCATAACCACCTGCCTCAAGCATCACCTTTACAATGTTCTTGCCGATATCATGAATGTCACCCTGGACAACACCAATAACAATCTTACTTTTTTTCTCAATCTTCTGCTGAAGCAAGAGTGGTTTAATCAAATCAAATCCTGCATAAAATGCCTCAGATGCAAGCAAAACTTCCGGGACATAATACTCTTTTATCTCAAAGAGCCTACCCACTTCTTTCATTCCCGGTATCAAACCCTGTTCCAGAATATCCTTGGCCCCGATTCCATTTTCCAAAAACTCCTTAACCAATTTCTTAACTTTTTCTTCTTCAAATCCAACGACCGCCTTCTTTATTGAAGAAAAATCCAATCAGCCTCCTTGTAATGATATTTTATTCAGGAATTTGATGTTGGCAATAGTAAATAAAGAGGAGGGGCAGATTTTTGATGTTTCGGAGATATTGAAGAAAAAAGTTGTTGCAAAAATTTTAGTCACTTATTTATAAAAAAAGATTGCTGGACATGATAAAAAGGATTTTGTATTCAAGCATTTTAAATTGAATACTTGACTTTTATTATAAGCTAAATATAATTTTTTATTTTAGAAGGGAGGAAAAAATGAAAAAAGTAATATTACTAAGTCTCGGTGTAGTTATTGTCTTGGGTGGATACATTGTTGATACAGATGCAGCATCTTTTGAACCTAAGGAAATCACCCAGCCCCAATTATGCTGGGGCCAGGATAGAGTTATATATCAAGGAACAATCAGGAGATACTCTTTGGTTGGGTATGATTATGAGCCAATCTCAGTGGACCATCTTCAGGGAGAAACCCTCCGCGCCGCAATCTGCAGTTATTATTCTAATGCACTTCATATTCTCCAATCAAATGATAATGGGCAGACCTGGAATTATCTAACTGGATGGTCATTCCCTTCTAATACATTTCCATATAATCCGAAGATTATAAATGACCCGTTCGGAAGGTGGTATCATGTATTCTGTCTTGTCTGCGAAAACAATACCAATTTCTCTTTAATGTTATTTACCGATTCAACTCCCGGTGGATGGTATTCAAGAGTTATTGATGCCAGTGATTCGGTATTCACTTATGCGGTATGCTCAAGCAGGAGCGATAATCAAAATACTTATTCGCTATTTTGTTGTTCCTGGGGAGTGGATAATGGTGATCCATACGGCTATGTACAAAGGTCTAATACATTTGGAGCAACATGGGATACAACCTTGTCGTATGGGAACTGGGGTGGTAGACATCCTGATATTGCATATGGAAGGAATGGCAAGTTATATTTTATCTA